>JAZGJJ010000129.1 GCA_036482575.1 Thermodesulfobacteriota bacterium | reverse complement strand
TCCTCCCGGCGTCGCTCGTGGGGGTAAGGAGGTATATGAGGTCGATACCGACCTTATCGAGCTCGGTTTTGAGCTCCCCGGCCTCCTCCGGCGGAAGGTCCACGACGAGCACTCCGTCTACGCCGGCCCTCCTGGCCTCTCTGGCGAAGCGCCTCGGCCCGAAGGCGAATATGGGGTTATAGTAGCCGAAGAGGACTATCGGTATCTCGCTCCTCTTCCTTACGTCCCTTACGAGGTCGAGGACCGAGCCGAGCGTGGTACCGCGCTTTATCGCCCTCTCGGAAGAGGCCTGTATGGTGGGGCCGTCGGCCATGGGGTCGGAGAACGGGATGCCGAGCTCTATTATATCCGCGCCGCCGCGCTCTATCTCGACGAGTATCTTCTTCGTCGTGCGGAGGTCCGGGTCCCCGGCCGTTATGAAGACGACTAATGCCTTCTCGCCGCGGCTCTTGAGTTCCTGAAAGACCCTTTTAAGCCTGTGTTCGCCTTTTTTCATAGCTCGTGCCCCAGCGCCTTCGACGCGGTATCGAGGTCCTTGTCTCCCCTGCCCGAAAGGTTTACTATTACTATGGCGCCGCGCCTTAGCTTCCCTGCCGCCTTCATACCGTAGGCGACGGCGTGCGAACTCTCAAGTGCCGGTATTATTCCCTCAATGCGGGAAAGCAGTTCGAAGGCCTTTAAGGCCTCGCCGTCGGTAACGGTCGTATAGTCGACCCTGCCGGAGTCATGGAGGAACGAGTGCTCCGGACCGACGCCCGGGTAGTCGAGCCCCGCGGAGACCGAATGGGTATGCTTTATCTGGCCGAAGCGGTCCTGCAGCAGGTAGCTCTTGCTCCCGTGGAGCACGCCGACCTTGCCGCCGCAGATGCTGGCGGCGTGCCTGCCCGTCCGAAGCCCGAGCCCGCCTGCCTCGACCCCCGCCATCTTTACCTTCTTATCGCTTAAGAAAGGATGGAAGAGGCCCATGGCGTTGCTGCCCCCGCCGACGCACGCAACGAGGAGGTCCGGCAGCCTGCCCTCTCTCTTCAATATCTCGCGCCTTGTCTCCTTCCCGATAACGGACTGAAAGTCCCTCACCATGACCGGGTAGGGGTGCGGCCCTGCCACGCTCCCGATTATATAAAAGGTGTTGTAGACGTTCGTGACCCAGTCGCGGAGCGCCTCGTTCATGGCGTCCTTCAGGGTGCGGCTCCCCGAGGAGACCGGGTTGACCTTAGCGCCGAGGAGCTTCATCCTGAAGACGTTCGGTTTCTGGCGCTCGATATCCTCTTCTCCCATGTATATCTCGCATGGGAGCCCGAACATGGCGGCCACGGTGGCCGTTGCCACGCCGTGCTGGCCCGCCCCGGTCTCGGCTATGATGCGCTTCTTGCCCATCCTCCTCGCCAGCAGCACCTGCCCGATGGTGTTGTTTATCTTGTGCGCGCCGGTGTGGCACAGGTCCTCCCGCTTAAGGTATATCCTGGCGCCCCCGGCCTTCTCGGTCAGCCTCTCGGCAAAGTAGAGGGCGGTGGGCCTTCCGGCGTACTCCTTAAGATAGCGGTCGAACTCGGCCTTAAAAGCCTTATCGTTCTTGAACTTCGAGTAGGCCTTTTCGAGCTCGATCACGGCGGGCATAAGGGTCTCGGAGATATACCTCCCCCCGTACTCGCCGAAGTGTCCTCTGCTGTCGGGCATCTTTTTCACTCTCACGCCTTCTTCACCTCTTCTATGAACTTCGAAACTTTGTCGCGGTCCTTCCTACCCGGCCCCTTCTCCACCCCGGAGCCGACGTCCACCGCGTAGGGCCGTACGTGCCTTATCGCATCCGCCACGTTATCCGGGGTAAGCCCTCCCGAGAGTATGACCCTCCCGAACTTCTTCGCCTCGACCGCCGCGTCCCAGTCGAAGGTCTCCCCGGTGCCTCCCTGTACCCCGTCTTTAAAGGTATCGAGCAGATATGCCGAAGCGCGGTAGGCCTTGGCGGCCTCCACGTCCTTACCCTCTTTTATACGGAAGGCCTTTATGACCCTTCCGCCGAGCGAGCCGCATAACTCCGGCGTCTCCTCGCCGTGGAGCTGAACCACGTCCAGCCCCACCTCCCCCCTTACCCGCCTTATCTCGCCTGGGGCCTCGTTTACGAAGACCCCGACTGTCGTTACGAAGGGCGGGAGGTCGCCGACTATCCGAGCGGCAACGGCCGGCTCGACATATCTCGGACTCCCCTTCCAGAAGATGAAGCCCAGGGCATCGGCGCCGCAGTCGGCGGCGTGGAGCGCGTCATCCGGGTCGGTTATGCCGCATATCTTGACCTTAGGCAATTCCGGCAAGCTCCCGCAGTTTTCCCCCGACGTCCTGTTCCCTCAAGAGCGCCTCTCCCACGAGGAACGCCCCGGCCCCGGCCTCGGTCAATACGCGTATGTCCTCGGCCGAATTTATGCCGCTCTCGCTTATCACCACCCTGTCCTTCGGGACAAACCGGGCGAGCCTTTTGGTGGTCTCGATGTCGGTCTTAAAACTCTGGAGGTCGCGGTTGTTTATGCCTATGAGCCTCGCGCCGGACCCGACGGCACGGTAGAGCTCGTCCTCGGCGTGGACCTCCACTATGGCGGACATGCCCATTAAGTGGGTCAACGTGAGGAGTTCCTTCAACCGGTCCTCCTCGAGGATGGCTGCTATAAGGAGTATGCAGTCCGCGCCAATGGCCTTGGATTCCATGACCTGATAGTCGTCGAAGATAAAGTCCTTCCTCAGGACCGGCACTTTTACCGCTTCCTTTACCCGTATGAGGTCCGCGATGCTCCCCATGAAGTATTTTCCCTCGGTCAAGACCGATATGGCGGCGGCCCCGCTCTGCTCGTAGGCCCTGGCTATCGCAACAGGGTCGAACTCCTCCCTTATGACCCCCTTGGACGGCGAGGCCTTCTTGACCTCGGCGATCACCCTCACCCCCTCGCCCTTCATGGCCGCGTAAAAGTCCCTCACCGGCTGCGGGCTCTCGACCTTCTGCTTCAACTCCTCGGGCAGCGACTCGACGCCGTGTCCGCTTATCAGGGAAGATAGCTCGGCCCTCTTATCCCTTAGTATCTCGTCGAGTATCATCTGTTGGTTACCTCTTTGAGGCCTTCGAGCTTCTTTAACGCCTCGCCCGAGTCCACCGAGCCGTGCGCGATTGCTATCCCCTCTTCGAGAGAGCTCGCCTTACCTGCCGCAACTATGGCCGGGGCGGCATTTATAAGGACCACGTCCCTCTGCGGACCTTTCTTGCCCTTGAGTATATCGAGTATGATGGCCGCGTTCTCCTCCGGATCTCCTCCCTTGAGCTCGTCGGGGGAGCATCTCTCGACTCCGAACTCCTCCGGACTTACGTGGTAGGTCTCGACCATGCCGTCCTTTAGCTCGCTTACCCTGGTCTCTCCGGTTAGCGTTATCTCGTCGAGGCCGTCCTCGCCGCGTACGACGAAGGCATGGGTGGAGCCGAGGTTGGCGAGCACCTTGGCCAGCATGTCGGTGAGCATCGGGTCGTAGACGCCGAGCACCTGACACTTCGCGCCCGCCGGGTTGGTGAGAGGGCCGAGGATGTTAAATATGGTCCTTATGCCGATCTCCCGCCTTACCGGTGCTGCGTGCTTCATCGCGGGGTGGAGCATAGGGGCGAAGAGAAAGCCTATACCGACTTCCCGGAGGCACTCCTCCACCCGTGTCACCTCGACCTCTATATTGACCCCCAGGGCCCTCAGGACGTCGGCCGAGCCGCTCTTGGACGAGACCGAGCGGTTGCCGTGCTTGGCGACGGTTACGGCGCAGCCTGCCACAACAAACGCCGCGCAGGTCGAGATGTTGAACGTCATGGACTCGTCCCCGCCCGTGCCGCAGGTGTCCACGACCTCTCCCGGCGGGACTGCCACCGGCGCCGACTTCTCCCGCATCACCTTTGCGGCCCCTGTTATCTCCTCGCAGGTCTCGCCCTTCATCCTCAAGGCGGTTATGAAGGACGCAATCTGCGCGGGGCTCGCCTCGCCGCCCATTATCTCGTTCATCACGCGCATCATCTCGTCCTCGGTGAGGTCCGCGCCCTTGACGACCTTTGAAATGGCTTCTTTTATCATGACATCCTCCAGACCTTCTATTATACCGTTAAGTCGAGGAAGTTTCTCAATATATTTTTTCCCTCGCCGGTGAGTATCGACTCGGGGTGGAACTGGACCCCCTCTAACGTATGCTCTTTGTGCCGTATGCCCATCACCTCATCGGTATCGGTCCAAGCGCTTATCTCGAAGCAGTCCGGGATCGTGTCCTTCTTTAAGATGAGCGAATGGTAGCGGTTGGCCTCGAAGGGATTTTCGATGCCGCTAAATATGGTCTTGCCGTCGTGGTGGACCATTGAGGTCTTCCCGTGCATCAGGCGGTCGGCCCTTACGACCTCCGCGCCGAACGCGTAGCCGAGCGCCTGATGGCCGAGACACACACCGAGAAGCGGCAGCTTCCCGGCGAAATGCCTTATCACCTCTACCGATATACCCGCCTTTGTCGGGTCGCACGGGCCCGGGGAGATGACTATCCTCTCCGGGGCGAGGGGTTCTATCTCGTCCACCGTTATGGCGTCGTTCCTGTGGACCACGACCTCCGAGCCGAGCTCCATGAAGTACTGGACCAGGTTGTAGGTGAAGGAGTCGTAGTTGTCTATCATAAGGAGCATCGTTATAAAAGCCCTCCCCTTGCCATCTCGAC
>JAZGJJ010000128.1 GCA_036482575.1 Thermodesulfobacteriota bacterium | reverse complement strand
ATTTTTTCGAGAACTCGACCGAGCGGGTCTGGAGGACCTTCGCCCCCAGGCTCGCCATCTCGAGCATCTCGTCGTACGATACCTTCTTGAGCTTCCTCGCCTCCTTGCAGACCGAAGGGTCGGTCGTGTATATCCCCTCGACGTCGGTGTATATCTCGCAGAGGTCGGCCCCGAGTGCGGAGGCCAGCGCCACGGCCGTGGTGTCCGAGCCCCCCCTGCCGAAGGTGGTTATGTTGCCGTCCACGTCGACCCCCTGGAAGCCGGCAACGACCACGACCGTACCCTTTTCAAGGGCCGCGGTTACCTTACCGGTCTCTATCTTCTCTATCCGGGCCGCTGAGCAGCGGGAGTCTGTAACGATGGGGAGCTGGTGGCCGAGAAAGCTTACGGCCCCGACACCCATCCGGTTAAGCGCCATGGCGAGCAACCCCACCGAGACCTGCTCGCCCGCGGAGACGACTACGTCGCACTCCCTGTCATTCGATACGGAGGACGAGCCGGATGCCTCCCTGGCGAGGGCTATGAGCCTGTCGGTCTCTCCGGCCATGGCCGAGAGCACGACCACCACGTCGTCGCCGCGCTCACGCGCCGCCGCCACCCTCTTTGCCACGTTCTTTATGCGCTCTACGCTGCCGACCGACGTGCCGCCGTATTTTTGAACTATAAGCGCCAACTACCTCTTTCTCCCGATCTTATGCACCGCCTCGCCGTGGACGTCCTCGGCGGCCTCCATGACTACCTCGGGGAGCGTCGGGTGCGCGTGCACGGTCCCGATTATATCCTTTACCTTAAGCCCGGCCTTCACCGCGAGCGCCACCTCGCCTATAAGGTCCGTCGCGTGGGCGCCGACTATGGAGCAGCCGAGCACCTTGTCAGTACCCGGGTCGGCGATCATCTGCACGAAGCCGTCGGCCTCGGCCATGGCAAGGGCCTTGCCGCTCGCGGCGTAGGGGAACCTCCCGACCTTTACCTCGACCCCCTTCTCCTTTGCGTCTTTTTCCTTCATCCCGACGCTCGCTATCTCGGGGTCGGTGAATACACCGGCGGGCACGGCCGAGTAGTCCATCGTCTCGGAGCCGCCGAGCGCATTGGCTGCGGCGACGCCGCCCTCCACACTCGCGATGTGCGCCAGGAGCATACCGCCCGTTACGTCCCCTATGGCGTACACGCCCGGCACGCTCGTGGCCATATGCTCGTCCACCACTATGCGGCCCCTTTCCATACCCACGTTCAAATCTTCGAGGCCCAAACCGTCGGAGTTGAAACTCCTGCCTATGGTAACAAGCACCTTCTCGGTTGTAAACACCCTCCCGTCCTGCAGGCGCGTCTTTACTTCCCCCTCCCCGCCCCCCCCGGCCTCCACGTCCTCGACCGTAACGCCCGTCAGGACCTCGACCCCCGCCTCCTTCAGGCTCTTGGCCACGACCCTCACGACCTGCTTGTCCTCGGTGGAGAGGATGGTCGGCAGCAGCTCGACGACCGTTACCTTGCTCCCGAACTTCGAGAATATCGTCGCGAACTCGCACCCCATGACCCCGCCGCCGATTATAAGGAGGCTCTCGGGGAGCTTTTTCAGGTTAAGCGCCTCGGTGGAGGTAAGGACGTTCTCTCGGTCTATATTGAAGGCCGGTATCATCGCGGGCTCGGAGCCGGTGGCGATTATAACGCTCTTAGCGCCGATTGTACCGGGCGTATCGGTCGTACCGGCCTTGTCCGGCCCGGTTACCCTGACCTTCCCGGCCGCCTCAAGAAAGCCCTCGCCGGTCATGACCTCCACCCCGTTGCCTTTAAGGAGCTGCCCCACCCCGCCTACGAGCCTCCCCACCACGTCGTCCTTCCTGCCTACGGCCTTCGAGAGGTCGAACGACACCTTGCCGGTCGTGACCCCGAACGCCTCGGCCTTCCTGACGGTCGAGAGGGTCTTGGCCGAGTAGTAGAGCGCCTTGGTCGGTATGCAGCCCCTGTTAAGGCAGGTGCCGCCGAGCTTGTCCCTCTCGACGAGCGCCACCCTGGCCCCCTTCTGCGCGCCCCTTATGGCGGCGACGTAGCCTCCAGGGCCGCCGCCTATAACGACTATATCGAACTCGCTCATTTAGTCCTCCGCTCTATCTCTATCCTTCTTTCCGTCTCCCCTTCGTAAAAAAACCTTACGGTCACCGCGCCCTCGGGGACAAGCTCTTCCGACCCCCCCCCTTTTTCGGCCCATTCTATTACGGAGACCCCCTCGCCGTATACGTACTCATCGAGGCCGAGGGCGGAAAGCTCACGGGTGTCGCCGATCCTGTAGAGGTCTATATGGTAAAGGGGAAGCCTTCCCCCTTCGTATACGTGCATTATGGTGAAGCTCGGACTCTTTACGTAGCCCTTGATCCCGAGCCCGCAGGCCACCCCACGGGTGAAACACGTCTTGCCGCTCCCGAGCTCGCCCGTGAGGCCGACCACGTCGCCCGGTGAAAGTTCCTTTGAAAATTCCTCCCCGAGCTCTTCGGTCTCCTCCGGGCTCCCTGTGGTAAAAAGCTCTTTGCTCACTCTACCTTACCGAGCTCCTTTATGACCGAAGGTATGACCGGAAGTAGGTCGGTCGCCACCATGCCTGCGGCACCCGTCTCTTCGGCTACGCGGTCTCCGGCGGCCCCATGGATATATACCGCGCTCGATGCCGCGTCAACCGGGCTCATGCCCTGCGCTAAAAAACCGCCTATCATCCCCGCCAGTACGTCTCCCGTGCCTGCGGTGGCGAGCCCCGAATTACCCGTCGGGTTTATAAAAACCTCGCCCCACGGGGTGGAGACAACCGTGCCAGCGCCCTTCAAAACGACCGTGCAGCCGGTCTTTTTAGCGAGCCTCTCGGTGGTGCCAACCCTGTCGGCCTGGACGTCCGCGACCTCCACGCTGAGGAGCCTCGCCATCTCTCCGGGGTGCGGGGTAAGTACGGCCTGCACGGCCTTCTTAAACATAGACAACCGTCCGTAAAGGGCAATGGCGTTCAGGCCGTCGGCGTCTATTACGAGCGGAACGCCGCACCCGGCCGCTCCCTTTATAACCCCCCTGGTAAAGGCAAGCGTCTCGCCCGAAGCCCCCATGCCCGGCCCTATGACGACCGCGGCCTTGCCCGGAAGAAGCTCCATCGCCCGCTCCACCGAACGGCTGCCGAGCGTCCTCATGCCCGTTTCCGGCAGCGGCTCGGTCATGACCTCTGTGGCCTTCGCCTCCATTACGGCGAGGAGGCTCTCGGGGAGGCCGACCGTCGTGAGCCCGGCCCCGGCCCTCATGGCCCCCATGGCGGCCATGTAGGCGGCCCCCGTCTTTCCGGTTGAGCCCGCAAGCACGAGCACGTGGCCGAAGCTGCCCTTGTGCGAATCCCCCCGCCCCCCCCGCCCCCGAGTGAGCCTTCCGCCTACCTCTCCGTCGTCGAGCAACCTCCACCTTATCTCTTCCCGGTTGAGAAGCTCTAGCGGCATCCCTATATCCACGACTTCGACCCTTCCGGCAAGCTCCCTTCCGGGATACGAGTAGAAGCCGAGCTTCGGGAGCGCCATGGTGGCCGTAACGTCGGCTCTTACGCACGCCCCCGGGGCCTTGCCCGTGGAGGCGTCGAGCCCGCTCGGCACGTCTATGGAGACGACCTTCTTGCCGAGCTTGTTTATAAGCTCTATCGCGGCGGCGTGGACCCCTTTGGGCGGCGAGGAGAGCCCGGTGCCGAATATCGCGTCCACTATTACCGAGGAGTGCCTCAGGCCGAGCACGTGCTTTTCGATCTCGCGTGAAGAACGGAGCGTGTGTATCCCGCCTCCCATCTTCTCCCATACCCGAGCGTTCACCCCGGCGTCACCCTTTATATCCTTCGGGTCGGCAAGGGAGAAGAGCGTGACGCTCATGCCCCGGTTCTTCAGGTGCCGCGCGCAGACGAAGCCGTCTCCTCCGTTATTGCCCTTGCCCGCGACTACGGCCACGCGTCCGCCGCGGGCCGAGCGCGATACGACGTCCGCCGTGCCTCGGCCGGCGTTTTCCATAAGCTGAAGCCCCCGCATG
Organism: Thermodesulfobacteriota bacterium; assembly: GCA_036482575.1. Taxonomy (NCBI): domain Bacteria; kingdom Pseudomonadati; phylum Thermodesulfobacteriota; species Thermodesulfobacteriota bacterium. The sequence goes on along the minus strand of JAZGJJ010000128.1, from coordinate 377 downwards.
CCGTAGCTCCTTACGGCGAGCCGGTCGAGCTTCCTCATGGTATTGGCGTCGACTACTTTCATAACTAATACTTCTCTACTAGCACCTGCGCCACGGCGTACTCCCCGTCGTGCGAGATGGAGAGGTTGAAATGGTAGTCGTCTTCAAGAAGCCCGGTTACCCTCACCTCCGGCTTTCCCTTTTCGCCGTTAGTGACCTCGATCTCCCTGAAGCCGAGGGGCGTTCCGAGGGCTTTAAAGACCGCCTCCTTGGCGGCGAAGCGCGCCGCGAGGTGCGTCTCCGGGTCTCTTTTTCCCATGCAGTAGCGGATCTCGTCCTCTGAGAAAAGACGCTCCCTCAGCCTCCCCCCCCACCGCTGGAGCGCGGCCCGGAAGCGC
>JAZGJJ010000127.1 GCA_036482575.1 Thermodesulfobacteriota bacterium | reverse complement strand
ATCATGATGTCGTCTATGCCCGCGTTAAGGAGGCAGCGCAGGGGATAGTATATCATCGGGTCCTTGTAGACCGGCAGGAGATGTTTATTCGTTACCTTCGTAAGCGGCAGGAGCCTCGTGCCGAGCCCGCCCGCCAGTATTATTCCTTTCAAATCACCCTCCTTTTTCAGGCCGCGAAAAGGTCTGTGGGAAAAGGTTGAACTTTAATATGTGCCATATGGCCGCCACGCCGTCCTTCCAGTTGATCTTCTTGCCTTCCGCGTAGGTCCTCCCCGAGTACGATATGGAGGTCTCGTAAAGTCTCCACCCGCCTTGAGCTATCTTCGCCGTTATCTCGGGCTCGAAGCCGAACCTGTTGGAGGTAAGTTCCATATTCTTTATTACGTCGGTCCTGAAGACCTTGTAGCATGTCTCCATGTCGGTGAGGTTCAGGTTAGTGAGCATATTGGAGAGGAGCGTCAGGAACCTGTTCCCGAGCATATGCCAGAAGAAGAGCACCCTGTGCGTTCCCCCCAGGAAGCGCGAGCCGAACACGCAGTCGGCCCTGCCGTCGAGTATGGGCTCTAGGAGCTGCGGGTAGTCGCCGGGGTCGTATTCGAAGTCGGCGTCCTGGATGATTACTATATCGCCGCTCACCCGGCGGAACCCGTCCCTCAAGGCCGCGCCCTTGCCCTCGTTCTTCTCCTTGAAGAATATCTCCAGAGAGCACTCCTCCCGCCACTCCTCCTTTATCCGTTTGAGCATCTCGGTGGTGCCGTCGGTCGATGAGTCGTCCACCGCCACTATCTCCCTCGGGATGCCGGTAGCCACGACCCTCTGAAGGACCTCATAGATGTAGTTTTTTTCGTTATAAACCGGGATTACGACGGAGACCTTTTTCCCGGCCAGCTTTTCTTGGAACTCTTCCATGCGCAGATGCATTGGGCGTTTCCCTCCACTTAATCTGCAAATAGCTAATTTACCCACATATTCCGGTGTTCCGTCAATCTTTTTTCTCTTTCCCCCCCCCTTTTTCCCTCTTTTTTCCCTCTTTTCCATCTTCCCGCCCGTCCCGCAGGGAAGCAACCGGGATTACTGCCTTGCAATCTTACCTGATTCGTTGTAATTTGTCGATAATCTATAGGTTTTTCAGGGAGGGGGTTAGACGTCGGCGTGAGGGAAAGATCGAAAACATACAGGGTTTCCAGCTTGTTACCGCTTTTTATCATCGTCGTATTCGGTGCGGCCTCTTACTCCAGGAATCTCGTCTGGAGGGAGGGGCTCTCGCTCTGGGAGGATGTGGCGGTGAAAAGCCCGGAAAAGGCGCGGGCCCACAATAACCTCGCCAACGTATACGGCGAGCTGGGTCTTAAGGATAGGGCCGTAGAGGGCTATAAGAAAGCGCTCGGGAAATACCCGGAGTTCGCCGGGTTCCACGTGAACCTGGGGAATGCCTACAAAGCTCAGGGCAGGACGGAGGAGGCGGCGGCGGAGTATGAAAAGGCCCTCGAACTCGAACCGGATAACGTCATGGCCCATAACAACCTGGGTACGCTCTACAGGGAGGCTGCCATGTTTGACGAAGCGGTAAGGGAGTTTCAAGAGGCTCTCGGGCTCGCCCCGGACAACCCGGGGATACACTATAACCTCGGCTACGCCTACGAGGGAAAGGGGCTCATTGATGAGGCGGTAACCGAGTACGAAAGGGCCGTGGAGATTAGCCCCGGCATGGCCGAACCCCATAACAGCCTCGGCAACATATACAGCCGCCATGGCAGGACGGATGCCGCGGTCTCGGAGTACCTCCTTGCCGTAAAATACAAGCCCGGCTATGCGGAGGCTTACAATAACCTCGCCAACGTCTATAAGGAAAAGGGGTTGGCCGTGGAGGCCCGAGCCGCCTACCGGAAGGCCATAGAGATAAGGCCGGAGTTCGCGGAGGCCCGGCACAACCTCGCTTCCCTCTATGTCAGGATGGGGCGGGTTGAAGAGGGGATCGCAGAGTACCGGCGGGCGATAGAGCTGAAGCCCGTGGCGGTCTTCCATTACAGCCTGGCCCGCGCCCTGGAGGCGGCCGGCAGCGGCGATGAGGCCGCGGCACACTATAGCGAGTTCATAGAAGCGTCCCCCGAGGCCTACCGGCCTCAGGTAGAGGAGGCGAAGAAGCGCCTGGAACTGCTATCCGGGAAACCTTAACACGTATGCGCCGCGCGTGACGGGCAAATGCGCTTTGTGCGCATTACGTGCACGCATCACGGCCTTTTTACCACGACTTGTAGCCCGCTGTGGATGAGTGCACCCTGCCGGTGGCCGGGTCGTAGTCGAACCTGTTTTTAAAAACGTCCGTGGGATAGCCGTGCTCGTCTTGCATCATGCCCATCAGGTAACTGTCGCGCATTTCCACCTCGAGCTCCTCCTCGACCGCGTCGACTTCGTTTATTTCCATCAGCGCCTCTATCTCGTATCCCGGCCCCAGCATCCGGTGCCTCGTTAGCGATACCTTCTGTTTCCCCAGGTCCCTAAGGGACTCGGGAAAGGCGCCCTTCGTCATCGTATAGATGCTTACCGCAGTCCTCAAGTTGGAAAGCTCCACCCGGAGCGCCATCTCCTGCGCACCCCTGGCCGAGCTTATGTACCGTTCAATGGATATAAAAAAAAAGGTGCCCACCATGATGATAACGAGGAGCGTCTCCAGCAGCGTCCTCCCCCCCTCGTCGCGCATAAGGCCGGCCGCGCTCATTTCCTGACAATCTTAAGTATATCCCACATGGGCAGGAATATCGCCATCGCCAGGAAGAGGACTATAACGAAGACAACGCCCAGCAGGATGGGCTCGATCAGGGTGGTGAGGTTGCGGAGGGTATTGTCGACTTCCCTGTCATAGTACTGCGCGGTCTTCTCCAGCATCTCGTCGAGGTTGCCCGTCTCCTCTCCAACGGCTATCATCTGTACCACCAGCGGAGGGAAGAGCTTCATGGCCGCCATGGGCTCGGCAAGGCTCTTTCCTTCCCTCACCTCGGCCTCCACGACCTTGAACGATTCGGCCAGGACTTTGTTCCCCACGGCCTTCGAGGTCATGTCCAGCGAGCGGAGGATGGGGAGGCCGCTTCGGTAAAGCGCCCCCAGGACCCTCGAACCCCTCGACAGGATGGACTTCAGTATCAGGGGGCCGAATATCGGGACCTTCAGCACCAGCCAGTCCCGGTTGTAGCTTCCCTTTTCTGTGGAGATGTAAGCCCTTACCGCCATGAAGATAAGGAACGCGCCGCCGGCCACCAGGTACCAGTAGCTCTGGAAGGCGTTGGAGATGGAGATAAGGAGCCTTGTGGGCCATGGGAGCGGGACGTCGAAGCTTGAGTATATCTGCACGAACTTGGGTACGACGAAAGTCATAAGTATCGCTATGGCTATCACTATCGCACCTAACACCAACTTCGGGTATAGGGTGGCCGACTTCACCTTCGCCTTCGTCTCGGCGTTCCTCTCCAGCATGTCGGCCATCCTCTCGAGGGTCTCCTCCAGTATGCCTCCCGCCTCCCCCGCCTCCACCATGCTCGAGTACAGGTCTCCGAATACCTGCGGGTGTCTGCTTAGCGCCTCGGTGAAGGTGGAGCCCCCCTCCACGTCCTCCCTCACCCGTTTTATTATCCTGACGAACTTCGGGTGCTCCATCTGTTTTTCAAGGGTCCCGAGCGCTTTGGTAAGCGGTACGCCCGCGGCGTAGAGGGTGGCTATCTGACGGCTGAAGAGGATGAGGTCCTGTGGGGGGATGCCGCCAAAGAGGTATTTAATCGTCGTGAGCTTAAGGGGCTTACGCTGCGGCACGACGTGCACGGGGATAAGCCCCATCATCTCGATACTGGCCTCGACCGAGCCCATATCCGGGGCCTCGAGGCTCCCTGTATGGAGCGCGCCGTCTTTATCCCTTGCCCTGTATGCGAAAAACGGCATGGTCACCCGTTATAGGTTACCGGTTATCGGCCTTTATCACTACCGATAACCGACGACCGGCAACCGGTGGAAATGGAAATAATGGAAATAATGGAAATAAATGTTTTTTTACTCCGGCACCTGTGTGGCCAGTAGTATTTCTTCAACGCTTGTATGCCCCTCCAGTACGGCCCGTACTCCCTGGTCCCTCAGGGTCTTGAATCCCTTTTCCTTCGCGGCCTTGATTATTTCGGGGGCCTCTTCTTTCCGTGTGATCATGGTCCGTATCTTTTCGTCGATAGTGAATACCTCGTATATGGCCATGCGCCCCTTAAGGCCCACTCCCTTGCAAGACGGGCATCCCTTGCCCCTGTAGAAGACCGGGGCCTTCCCGCCGGGAGCCGGGGCCACGCCCAGTTCCTCCAGGACGGACGTGTCGGGCTCGTAGCTCTCCTTGCACCTCTGGCATATCTTCCTCACCAGCCTCTGTCCCACTATGCATATGACGGCCGAGCCCACCAGGAAGGGCTCTATACCCATCTCCACGAGCCTCGTTATGGTCCCCGCGGCGTCGTTGGTGTGCACGGTGGAGATGAGAAGATGTCCGGTAAGCGCGGCGCGGATGGCTATCTCGGCGGTCTCCTTGTCCCTCACCTCTCCTATCATCACGATGTCGGGGTCCTGCCTCAGGATGTGCCTGAGGGCGTTGGCGAAGGTTATCCCCACCCGGGGGTTTACCTGTATCTGGTTTACCACCTTCAGGTTATACTCCACCGGGTCCTCGACCGTGACTATGTTCTTGTCCATGGAGTTTATGAGGTTGATGAGCGTGTAGGCCGTGGTGGTCTTTCCGCTGCCGGTGGGTCCGGTAAGGAGTACCATGCCGAAGGGGCGCTTTATAGCCTTCTTGAGCGGGTCGAGTGTGTCCGGGAAAGGTGTCAGGCGCTCGAAGTCGAGGATCATCCCCTCCTTGTCGAGCAGCCTCAGGACCGCCTTCTCGCCGAAGATGGTGGGCATGGTCGAGAGACGAACGTCTATGTCGCGCTCTCCCACCTTGACGAAGAACCTCCCGTCCTGGGGAAGCCGCTTCTCCGCGATATTTAGGTCCCCGAGCACCTTGATCCTCGATATGACGGCCGGGTGGAGTTTTAAGGAGAGGTTCGAGGTCTCGTGCAGGAGGCCGTCTATCCGCATCCTTATCCTCAAGGTATCCTCGTCCGGCTCTACATGCAGGTCGGAAGCGCCCTCCCTTACGGCTTGAGAGATGAGCGTACTCACCAGCTGCACTATCGAGGCCTCACCCGCCACCCTCTCGAGCTTCTCGGGGTATTCCGCCTCGCCCCCGACAAGCTCCACCTCCGAGGCCTCTATCTTCCTTGCCATCTCGTCTATGGTCCCGCCGAGGCCGTAGTGCTGGTCTATGGCCTTAAGTATCCCGGTCTCGGCGGCCGTGGCCTGGCGGATCTTCTTCCTCGTGACCCTCTTTATCTCGTCTATGGCGAATACGTCGAGCGGGTCCACCATGGCCACATGGAGCACGCCGTCCTTAAGCGCCACGGGGATTACCCCGTACCTCTTTGCGATGGCCTCGGGGAGGAGCTTTACGAGCTTGGAGTCGATGAGTACTTCATTCAGGTCCACGCAGGGGATGCCCTGCTGCTCCGCCAACGCGCCGGCGACGGTTTCCTCGTCGGTGTAGCCGAGCTTTACCAGCACCCTCCCCACCCTCGTTTTGGTCTTCTTGCCGGTGGTGAGGGCCTCTTCGAGTTGGGCCTTGGTTACGGCGCCCTTCGAGGTAAGTATCTCCCCTATGCGTGCCATCTTTTTCATAAAAATCTCCAGTCCCTTAAAGCCGTATCCCGCCGGGGACGGGCTTAAGGTGTACCTATAAATCTATAATAAGGCGCAAACCTTGTCAAACTAAATATGGCACCATGATGCCTGTCCTGAGCCTGTCGAAGGGGTGTTCAACTTCCGGACGGACGTTAGTGGTACGAGATACCAACGGTGCATTGGGCCGCATATGACATTAACCGTGCGGCTACAAAAGGGGTACATGATGGGGGTAAGGAGGCCGGTTCGGCCTCCGGGACAAGAAGGGGAAGGTTGCCGGGCCGGCTTAAAGCTAACCCACGAAGCCGCACTTCGAGGCCGGGGTCCTGGTGTCCATGTTCCTCCCCCGGTTCATGTGGTCGTCTATCTCGGCGGCGGAGCCTATCATCCGGCCGAAGAGGAACGTGGTGAAGGCCGCGCTCTCTACCTCTCCGTCGCCGAGCTTGCCTTCCTTAAACGGTATCCAGACCATCTTAAGGAGTATTACCGCTATCACGGCGTCCACGTTAACGCACCATACGTTCGGGGTCACCTTCGCCTCGAAGAGAGAGGTGACCAGGTTCTTGTAGAAGTCGAGGAAGACGTTGTATATACCTTCTTCGGCGAATAGCGAGCTTACGAACTCCTCCCTGGGGTCTACGTTGACCTCGTTGCCCTTGAAGACCGGATGGTTTATACACGGTATCTTCATGTAGTCTATGTTGCCGACGGTCTTCTGCTCGGCCTTGTAGCCCCGGTACCACTCGGCGTAGTCCTCGGCGATGGACTTAAGCTCGAGCCCGTGCCCCTTATCCGCCGGGTTTTTAAGGGTGGTACTCTTAAAGCGCTCGATTAAGAAGGCTATGGCCTCGTAGCCGTTCCCGCCGTGCGCGAAGCCGGTGTGCGTGAGGAAGCCGATGAACGCCTTGTTTATCTGGACCCTCTCGGGGTCTTCGGGGCCGTCGGCGCTTACCCCGCCCTTGGGGCCCTGCGCGGATATGGTGCCGGGGCCGTTGGATATTATAAGGCCCAGGAGCATGGAGAGTTCGAAGAGCTCCGCTTTCTCGGGCATCCTGCCCATAAGCGCCAGGAAGGCCGTCTCGGTAAAGCTCCTCTCCTTTATGAGTTCGGCGTTCTTCACGCCGCAGAAGGAGTCCTTCGTGTGTTTCGAGGACGGTACGCTGCATCCTATGATGGTGGAAAAGATCCTGGAGTACCACGGGAGCGCCTTTATGGTGAATCGCGAAATACCCTTTAAGATAAGGTGCTCCCAGCCGAGCGTGGTCCATATGGCCGCGATGAGCGCTCCGGTCGAGGGTTTCCCGCCCGAGGCCTCCTTGGCGAACTCCACGAATACGGAGTTCTTCCCGAGGGCCTCGATACTCTTCAAGATGTAGGCGGCGTCCGTATCCTCCTTGGCGGCCTTGAAAAGCCCCTTATCAGCGGCGGTAAGGCCCTTTAGTTGCGCCGAGGAGTCGAACTTATCCGTTCCCTTCTGAAGCCCCGAATCTTTGAAATTCTCGAAGAGGAGTTCCGAAATAGCAACGGAGTCCTTTACCCTCCCCTTGCCCATGATCGCCACGGCGGCCGAGAGCACGGTGTTGGGTGAGTTCTCCGCCTCCCTGGCGGCGTCGGCCGCGGCGAGCGCCGGGTCGCCGTGGTGGTTAACGCAGGAGTTCAGTGCTATGTTCGCGAGCGCCCTGCCGTACTCGTCCGGGTAGCTCTTGAGGAGAGAGAAGACAAGGTTCTCTTCGAGAGAGCGTTTGGAGGCGTCGAGTATCGAGACGTTATGGACGCGGCTTACCTGGGTCTTGGGGTCCATCATCGAAGCCCCGCTCAAGTCCTTCATGGACTGGCGCGGGAACTGGGCGCCCACCTGACTGCTTATGAGCTCTATCTGTTCGTTATAGGGCGTAACGGCCTCGACCGTCTTGATATCGACATCCTTGGAGAGCGTTATACCGGCGTTGCCGGAGAACCAGCACTTGAGCGAGAGGTTCCCCTTGGGCTTAAAGTCCTGCTTTATGTTGTTGAGCTTCATTACCTCGGTGAGGGCCTCCGGGATATGCGCTATGTTGGTCACCACGGCACCCTTCTTCGAGAAGACGGGCTTTTCCGGGCTGTATATATCGTCCACGCCGAAGTAGTCCATGAACCACTTTTCCTTGGCCGTCGCGTCGTCGCCCGAGCCGGCGAGGCTCCCGGCGTGGCCGCAGGCCTTGGTAAGCCTCGCCTTCCACCTCCCCACGACGCATGCCACCGTGGGTTTCGTTATATCGAGCCCGGACTCGTAGTAGCCGCCCGGCTCCACGTATATTACCGCGGCCTTGCTCCGCGCGTCGTTATCG
>JAZGJJ010000126.1 GCA_036482575.1 Thermodesulfobacteriota bacterium | reverse complement strand
GCCCCGGAGAAGAAGTTCGAAACAAATCCGAAGAGGGCCACATAGAGACCGAGGGAGACGACAAGGAGGGCCGTGACCAGCACCCCTACGGCCATCGGCATGCCGCCGTAGAAGTACATCGAGTGTACGACCCAGTAGACCGTGCCGAGGAAGAACGCCGTCCCGCACGCCCAGCCGAGGAAGAACGCCCTTTTAGGAGTCGTACCGTCGAGAGCGTAAAGGAGCGGCACGAACCCGACCCATGCCAGAAAGCCCATATCGAAGGGCGGGAAGGCCAAGACAAGGATAGCGCCGGAGATAACTGAAAGAAAGAGTTTTCTCATTTAAGAACGGTCGAGAATAGCCGGAAGATAAGGAGGGTAAGGCCGCAGCCCAGTAGCGCTCCAAGAACTATCTCGAACCTCGTGTGTATGCCGCCGAGCATCCTCGATTGGCTCACCATGGCGGCCATGCCGAAGGTAAGTACGGTAACCAGCGGGTCGAGGGTGAGCAGAGCAACCGAGGTCCAGAGAGAGAACGCCACGGCCGCGTGCCCGCTCGGCATGCCTCCGTGGAGCGGCCTGCCGCTGCCCGTCATCGCCTTGGCCGCCACTACACCTATAAGGACGATGATAAGGGCCACTACGGCGATATGGACCGAGAACTCCTTACCCTCCCTCAAGGCAAGGCCCATGGGCTCGGAGATGTGGCGCACGAAAACCACATACGCCATCACCGCCACCCCTACCCCCGCTATGAGTACCGCGCCGGCGGAGACGTCTTTTACGTTCTTTGCGATGAGGTTGTGGCGCTCCTCGATCAGGTCCACCGCCTCCTCTATGGCGGTATTGATCATCTCGGCGAAGAGAAGAAAGAGGACGGCCATGGTGAAGAGTACGAACTCGACGAGCGGAAGTTTCAGTATCAGACTCAACGCCAGCACGAATACGGCGATTATGTAGTGGTACCGTATGTGCTTCTGGGTCTTGAAGGCGTATATAACGCCCTCTATGGCGCAGTTCAGGCTCTCGATCCAGTTCCGGGGTTTTTCTATCTCGGGCCGCTCGTCCATTAAACCATGCCGCGCTCTTTAAGGCCGGCCAACAACTCTTCTTCCTTCCTCTTCATCTTCGCGGCCTGGCGGCCCCCGTTTACGTGGTCGTAGCCAAGCAGGTGCAGGGTCCCGTGGACCAGCAGCCTCGCCAGCTCCTCATCGAGGCTCGCGCCGTACTCCTGCGCCTGGGCGCGGGCCCTCTCGACCGACACTACTACGTCTCCTAACATCCGGGGATCGTCCATTGGAAAGCTGAGGACATCGGTGGGGCTGTCGATGTTGCGCCAGCGGCTGTTGAGCTCCCTTATGCCGGGGTCGTCCACGAGGAGGACGCTGACCTCCCGCTCAGTTGACCCCGAGTCTTCTAAGACGACCTCGACCACCCTTTTTATCTTCCCCGGCCTGAGCTTCTTCCCCGTCCGGTCTTGTACCAGGACCTTCACTCCCTCCCTCCTTCTCGATGTAGGCGGGCTCGGGATAGTCTATCCTCTGATGGTATATCCCCGAGAGCACGCGGTTAAAACTTCCGGTTATGAGATGCAGATCCTTCAAGGTCAGTTCGCACTCGTCGAGCTGACCGTCGACGAATATGCGGTTAACTATCTTCTGGGTCATGCCCTGTATCTTCGTGGGCGTTGGGTCGGGGAGCGTCTTACTGGCGGCCTCTATGGCGTCGGCGAGCATTACAATGCCGGCCTCCCTCGTCTGGGGCCTGGGGCCGGGGTAGCGGAAGTCCTTCTCGTTCACCTCGTGCACGCCGGAATCCTCCTGCTCCTTGGCCTTCTGGTAGAAGTAGGTTATAAGAGAGGTGCCGTGGTGCTGCCGTATGACGTCGGTTATCTCGTTACCGAGCCCGTAGTCACCGGCCATCTCCACCCCCTCCTTTATGTGCTTGGTCAGCACGAGCGCGCTCATGGAGGGTGTCAGCTTTTCGTGCTTGTTCTCCCCGCCGTTGACGTTCTCGATGAAGTAAAGCGGCATCCTCGCCTTGCCTATGTCGTGGTAGTAGGCGCTGACCCTGGCCAGGAGCGGGTTAGCGCCTATGGCCTCGGCCGCGGACTCGACGAGCGTGCCGATAACTATGGAGTGGTGGTAGGTGCCCGGGGCCTGCACGGCCAGCCCCTTAAGCAGCGGATGGTCCATCCTCGATAGCTCGAGGAGCTTTATGTTGGTGGTGTACCTGAAGAGCATTTCGATAAGCGGCGCCAGACCCACGGCCAGGACCGCGGTTATAAGGCCGTTCAGGAACCCTGCGATTATGCTGAAGACCGGCCCCGTCGCCCCGCCCCTGACCGCCGCTATGCCCAGGAGCGCCACGGCGTTTATGGCCCCCACGCTGAACCCGGCCTTTATCATCGTGGAGCGCTGGGTGGCGTGGCGTACCTCCATGGCGGCCACCACGCCCCCTATGAAGAAGTAGGCCCCTATAGCGAGGCTCCAGCCGAGGAAAAGCCCGGCCATAATGGAAAGGACCGCGGCGAATACGAACGCGGTCTCGGAGTTCAGGAAAAGCCTCACCAGCATGGGCCCGACGGCCACGGGTATCATGTATATATAAACGGTCTCCGGGACCACGGGCAGGACCGCTTGCATAACGGCGGCGGCAAAGCCGAAGAGCCTCAGGAGGAACATCACCCCCAGGAATATGACAGCCATGAGGAGAAGGTCCCTCTGACCGTGCGCGAACTTCTTTATGTTCCTCGACGCAAAGAGATATACGACGGCAATAAAGAGTACCGTGAAGACGAAGAGCCCCGCCGCGGGCAAGAGGAAGCTCGAATCCTTCATCGCCGTCTCTATGAGCTCTAACTTATTGAGCGCCTCGGCGGTAATACGCTCCCCCTCCCTGACTATCGTCTCGCCCCGCTTGAGCGTAAACCCCTCGGCGGCCATGTCGACCGGGCTCTTCATGTCCATTACCGCCACGTCCCCGGCCTCGTAGTTGAAACCGAAAAAGGTAAGGGCCGGGAAGAAAAGTACCGCGGTAAGGAGGGAGACGGCGATAAGGAGCGTCACCTTGCCGACGTCCGGCCTGACGGGCCGCATATCTTTGGCGGCGGTCTTTACGAGCCTCTTAAACGTATCGGCCGTAACCTTCATACCTCCTCCACTATGTGCGCCTCTTTCTCCCTCTCGACCTTCTCAAACGCCCTTATAACTTCCTGTACGAGCGGGTGCCTCACCACGTCGGCCTCGGTGAAGTTGACGAACCGTATGCCCTCGACCTCGTCGAGTATCTTCCGAACCTCGACAAGCCCCGAGGGGCGGGCAAGAGGAAGGTCTATCTGGGTTATATCTCCGGTGACAACGGCCTTGGAGCCGAAGCCGAGTCTCGTCAGGAACATCTTCATCTGCTCGATGGTGGTGTTCTGCGCTTCGTCCAGTATGATGAACGAGTCGTTAAGCGTCCTGCCCCTCATAAACGCAAGCGGGGCGACCTCTATGACACCCTTCTCCATGAGCCTCTGCACCCGCTCGAGGTCCATCATGTCGTGGAGGGCGTCGTAGAGCGGCCTCAAATACGGGTCCACCTTCTGCGCGAGATCGCCGGGGAGGTAGCCGAGCTTCTCGCCGGCCTCCACGGCCGGGCGGGTAAGTATTATCCTGTCCACCTCCTTGGCCGCGAGCGCCGAGACGGCCGCGGCCATGGCTAAATAGGTCTTGCCCGTACCCGCGGGACCTATGCCGAAGACTATATCCGAACCCCTTATGCAGTCGATGTACCTCTTCTGGGTGATGCTCTTCGGCACTATGCTCTTCTTCTTGAACGAGACGTATATGGTATCGGTAAATACGTCGGCGAGGCGGGCTTCCCCGTCCTGAGAGAGTATCCTTATCGCATTGTCGAGATCCTGCGGGTAGAGCGGACAACCCCTCTCAAGGAGGCCGTAGAGCTCCCGGACGAGGCGCTCGGCAAGCGCCACGTCCGCCTCTTCACCCTGGACCGTGACGACGTTGCCCCTGCTCTTGAGCTCCACCCCGAGCTTTTCCTCTATCGTCTTGAGGTTCTCCCCTCCCTTACCGAAAAGACTCATGGCGAGCGAGTTGTCCTCAAGCGTTATCCGCTTCGCCTCCCCCTCTTTCTTCTTTTTTTCGGGCCTGCCACTCATAGGTTGGCCGCCTCCTCCTTTGCGTGGGGCTCCCTGAACCACATAGGGTCTATGTCGGGAAAAAGACAGTCCCTCTTGGAGACAAGGGCGAGAAACTCGCTATCCGCTTTGCCGAGCCCCGCCCCGCCCCCCCCGGCCTTCTTACTCGCCAGGGCCGAGAGTCTCTTGAAATCCTTATAGTGCCTTAAAAGACGCATCTCGGCATAGTCCGAGGCCGAACGCGTGGAGATGAGAAACTGCCAGTCCGAGGAGACCAGCAGAAAGAACTCCCTTGCCGCCTGCTTCAGTATCTCCTGAAGCTCCGGGTCGTCGGTCCTGTCCCCGTACTTAAGCGCCAGACCGTGCATCTCGTCCTCGGCCTCGTATATGTGGTGCCACGTCCAGGTCGTCGTCTCGTTCAGCCATATCCCGTGGTAGCCGCCTTCACCCCATGAACCCTCGGGCAGGGATACGACCTCCGTGGGCCTGCTGGCGTCAAGGTACTCCCCTGCCGTAACCGAGGCCACCTCACCATCGGCATGCAGGCACTTTATCACGTGATATATCCACTCCGGCCCCTCACTCCACCAGTGACCGAAGAGTTCGGCGTCGTAAGGGGATACGACGATACCGTCCTTACCGGTCTTCTCCCGGTGAGCGGCCAGGTTCTCTTTTATAAGCCCGACGAAGTGGGCCGCGTGCTCCGGGACCCTGCCGTAGGCCAGTTCCGGGCTGTAGGGCTGCTTGTCCGCTAGGTCCGCCTTCGCGTCCGTAACCCTCCAGTACCTGTGCCCGCCGGGGAACCTCTTTTTGTGGAACTCCAGATAGTTCTCGTCGCCCGGGTAGCCCCATTCTCCGCTCCATACCTGCATTCCCGTTTTCGGATCCCTTGTAAAGACCGCCACCGGCTTCATGTCGACCCCGGGTCCCGCACCTACCAGATAAACGTTATAGGGTGTCCTGTCGCTGACCTCCGGAAGCGGCTCGTACTGCTCCATGAACCTCTCCCAAAGATCTTTAAGACCCTCAAGCCTGTCGCGGTAGACCCCCACCGACTCCCCGCCTTTCAGCAGATGCGAATCCACAAAGAAGTACTCCAGACCGTTCTCACCAAGGAACTCTTCAACCCCCTTCCTGAGATACGGCTCTTGCTCCTCCCCTTCGCCACCCACCGGCGGACTCCACCGGTATGAGGGCCTGTAGGCGCACTCGGGGAGCCATATACCGCGTGGGTCCCTGCCGAAATGCCTCCTGTAGGAGACGACCGCCTGCTTCACCTGGGCGTAGATGCTCGTATCCCTCGAAAGGAGCGGAAAGTAGCCGTGGGTAGCGCCACAGGTTATAATCTCTATGTGACCGCCGTCCTGTAGCTCCCTGAACCCCCCCAGGATGTCCTCGTTGTACCTTTCCACGAACTCCGTATGTCTGCGGCCGTAAAAATCCCTCCACATGCGGGCGACCCCGGCCATCTGCTCATCCCCGAGCCCGGTAAACTCCTTGATATCCGCCTCGGCAGCAGCGATTTTCTGCTTTAGATAGCCCTTGAACCCCTCCTTGAAGCCGTCGTTTGCGAGCATCTCGGTCAAAACGGGCGAGAGCCCGACCGTCACCCCGGGGCTCATACCCTCGTCCTTGAGACGGTTAAAAACGTCAAGTAGGGGCAGATAGGTCTCCGCCGCCGCCTCGTTTAGCCAGTCCGTGCCGTGCGGCCAGGTGCCGTGAGAGAGGACATAGGGCAGATGGCTGTGGAGCACGAGGCTGAAAGAACCCAATTTTTTCACAAAAATACCTCCATATCGAACGCTTTTTATCCTTGGAAGTTTATCACAAGGACCGTGCTTTTGCAATTTTTCGTTGCCGCAGTGTGGAGAGAGAGAAGTGGGGGAGATGCCATAAAAAAACCCGGCATAAGAAAACCCCGGCTCGATGCCGGGGCTTGGAGAATGGCTTTTATTTCCTTTATTTCCGTTATTTCCCTTATTCCCCCTATGCCCGGTTGTATCAGGCGGTGGCCAACTCCCCGGTAAGGGCCGGCCTCCTCGCTGCCGGTTCTTCGGCCGCGAGCGAATCGACCACTTCCCACCTCCTGGCGTTCTTGAGGACCTTCTGTACGAACTTATGGTTCAGGGCATGGCCGGAGCGGTGGGCCACAAGGCGCCCCACTATCGGCATACCCAGGAGCGCAATATCACCAACGATATCAAGGACTTTGTGCCTTACAAACTCGTCGGGATAGCGAAGGCCGCTCTCGTTTAGTATGCTGGTATCGCCTATCACGAGCGCGTTACTCAGCGAACCTCCCTTTGCCAGCCCTTTTTTCCTGAGTATCTCCACGTCGCGATGGAAAGTGAAGGTCCTCGCGTCCACTATCTCGCCGGTAAAGACGTCTTTTGAAAGATGGCCGGAGAAGGACTGCCTGTTAAGGTACGGGTGCGCAAAGTCTATGGAATAATCTATGGAAAGCCCATCACCTTCGGCCGGGAAGAGATGGACGAACTTGTCTTCCTCGTCCCCGACCCTTATGGGCCTTTTAATAACGAGATACTTTCTCGGGGCGGACTGGGTAGCCAGGCCCGCCTCCTCTATCATGTCCACGAAGTGGGCGGCGCTGCCGTCCATTATGGGCAGTTCGGGGCCCTCCACCTCGACGAGCGCGTTATCCACACCCAGGCCGTAAAATGCGGCCATAAGGTGCTCCACCGTGCCTATGGTCACTCCACCGGAGCCAAGGGTGGTCGCAAAGTTGGTGGCCACCACGTTCCGGGATACGGCCTTTATCGGGGGTGAACCGGGCAGATCTTTTCTTATGAAGCATATGCCCGTGTCCTCGGCCGAGGGGCTGACCCTGACCTTCACCCGCAAGCCGCTATGGAGCCCTATGCCCGAGAACTCGATCATATCCTGGATGGTCTTCTGCAACATGCCTATAAGCATATGCAAAACATGTACCAAAAGGGAAACTTAAATAAAATCAAGGGGTTGAATATTGGGAGGGGGGGTCCTGTGTGTGTAAAAACACCACTTGCGGGCTGCAATTCTCTTTTTTACAACAGTAGTACCCGAAAAGGGGTAATGGGTCAGTTTGATAAATCTTCTTCTTGCAATGCTTGTGCTGGGGGACGTATGAATAACTGGCAATGAGGAAGGGAGTTAATAAAGTCCGGTGATTACTGTTACTGTACAGTCAGATTATCCCCCCCCTCATCATCTACACGGTATTTACCTAATTTTTCTATTTGAGTGTCAAGTGTTCCAGGGCTTTTTCTTTGGAAGGCCTCTGTCAACAACGCGACGAGGCATTCGTGTTCCTTATTCAAGTAACGCCATGAAATAAAGAATACGCCAGGCATTACAACAAGAGATGCTAAGATGCCCCCTAACCCAACTATCCACCAGGTAGCCTTACTCTGTAGCCAAAGAATATCGCCCGATACCATAGGAATTGCGTTAGTATCCATAAAGGTTGCAACTATCAATATTACAGCCGTTGCGGGCAACGCAAAAAATGACATCCAATAATCGGAATCTCGGAGCACCATATCGTGAAAACGTCCAAGATACCAGCGTTTAAGTCTCCAGCACTTCCCGTACGTCCAAGCCCTGCGCAAAAGTTTGCTATGTTCCCTAACGACCGTAAAGCGAAGCCGTAAGTCCTTGCACTGTTCAATAAACCCGTGTTTTTCACGGGAAGAACCTTTGAATTCATATCCCGTATACCCTTGCAGTGCCCTCGCCATCTTCGCGATGTAATCAACGTCGACATCTTCGAATTTTTTCTTTCCGGTAGTTTCATTACACTCGCGCCAGCATCCATTGTCTCTTTTATCGCATACGCTACCTGTGCCACCACCAAGGGTAGTCGTACCTCTCGCCTGTTCACGCAACGCCTTCAAATTTTCGCGCCTCTTCCACCCAAGGAAGGCCAAGTTAAACACAACGGAAATTTCGGCAAGGTATGCCAACTTCAAGTAGCTAACAATGGCCGGGTCAGACATCTCTTAATTCCTTCCACTATTAAAAAAAACAGCCTCTTACATTAAATAAAGGCTGCACATAAAACCTGTTTTGGCGTACCATCAGGGGATGCACTGGTATCGCTTGGTAGACCGAGGTGTCAATCTGTATTTATTTTGCTGGCAGTAAGTGGTAGAGGGGTACATCCTTTTATTTTAAGCATATCACCAAAAGAGTCAATAAGCCTCTGGCCTTTTACCCCAGCATTGAAGGTGCCGATGGCAAGATGAGCCTTGGTGTCCAGTTCATACCGCAGGGCATGTTTGCCTTTGTCAGTAGTGACCACCATGAAGTGATTTTTGCACTCCTTCAATTTCTCATCTGCCTGGTACAGAGTAATTTTACCTTCGTGCTCTTCAAGAAGATGGCCCACGAAGGCATTATCCTCCGGTTTTGGACAGCCTTCCTCGTTTAATTGCACAATAACTTCCAATCTGCTCTCTGCACTCTTCCCCAAGAAACTCATGGCGGCATCTATCACCCCAGGCCGGCCGTATACATCCGGGTTAAGGTGGTCGCTTAGGATACGCACTTGTCCCTTCGCCTCCAAGAAGAGCCGCTTAATCATGATGCTGGCATGCTCTTTAGAGCTATTATTTACGAATTCTGTTGACTCAGTCTCCGCAAGCTTTTCGAGAGTATCCTCGTATGCACTAAGGCTCTCTTCTGCACTAAGACTCTTCTCTGCACTAAGACTCTCTCCCATAACGGCCTCCTCCTTTCTCCTCCTTCTTTAACGAAAAAAACCGGCACCAACGCACAAGGCAACGCGCTGAGCCGGAAAAAAGTAAAGTATCGTCCGTAACCCTCAAGGGCAACACCATAAAAACTCCGCCTTAAAGACTAAGAATGTGGCCCAAGGACAGGAATCATACCCATAATTATTAACCCTATTACAACTTTTTAGGATTGTCAAGGGAAATCCAACAAAATCATTATATGCCCCAAGGATCGGTATTTTTCTTCAACTTCTTTAAGTATAGCATAACATAACCGCCCAAACATTGGAAGGGAAAGATCTTTCAAGCTGACCCACTACCCGCTGGGCGAGGCCCGGTACCAT
>JAZGJJ010000125.1 GCA_036482575.1 Thermodesulfobacteriota bacterium | reverse complement strand
AATAATGGTGCTCATAGTCACCTTCTTCAAGTACGCGGTGGATATGGAGTATAACGAAGTAATCGACCTCCTGTTCCTGGCCGTGGGCATCCTGCTTATCTCGCTGGCCTCCTACTTCATGCACAAGGAGGGTCACACGGGAAAAGTAGAAGACGGGGACGGCTGATAGGGAACCCGCGCCCGTTGACAATCAACCCGCGTTGCGTTAAGTTTAACCGGAAACTCTCTTCCTTTCTTTACCAAACCAAAACGGGACTATTTCGAGATGGACCACGAATCCCCATGGACCAGTTGCTTCCTTACCCGGATGATCATCCTCCATCTGGAGAAGACCGGGAAGGATACGGACGTCGACTATAGCGGGATTCTGGAGAGCGTCGCCCCCTCGGCCGCTATCGAGGACCCGAAAACTTTCCTTAAGGACCACAACAACTGGATCCCCCACCACGTATTAAAAAAGCTGGTCCGGGCCGCGGAAAGGGCGACGGGCAGGAAGGACGTCGCCTACCTCGCCGCCAGGGACTACTTCGAGCCCGGCCGGGCGCCCTCGCTCCTGGAGGTCATAGTAAAGCTCCTTAACGATATCGAACAGATACTCCTCTACTCCAACCTCTGGGCCGGGGGCTACGGCAACTACCTGAAACTCCAGTGCCTCACCCCGTCCGCCACGCCATCTCCAGACGCTAACGAGGTCGTCCTCCTCTCAAGGTTCGCCCCGAGCGTGGTGCCTTCGATCTCCGGCACCCAGATGGTCCGGGGGAACTATGAGGGCTTTACCGGGATGTTCGACTACGTCGAGGACGCCGCCTGCGTCGAGCAGCTCTCCCAGATAAAGATCGAGACCGTCGTCGGCGAGTTCGAGGGCTACCGGGTGGAAGAGGACGGGGACCGGTTGTCCATAGTGGAGTCCGCTTCGGATAAGGCGGTAGCCACGGCGAGGAAGATATACCTCAAGACCGAAACCCTCCCCTTCTCCCCGGACTGCCCCGTAAGCCCGGAAGACCCAGAAGAAATGGTCGTAAGGTCCGAAGGCGGCGCGGTAAGCGTCCTCACCGCCCGGGCGGGGACGAGCCCGCACGACCGTAAGGAGGAAAATGCCGCCTACGAAATAGTGCGCGGCGGCACCCTTAAGAACGGCCCGCTCGAATATACCCTCGGAAAAGGTCGGATCTTCAACGCGCCCTACTCCCGCTATCTCTATAAATGGAAAGCCATGGAAGTCCCGAAGGCGCACCCCGAGGTCGCACGGACCAGGCGAGAGATAGTGCCGCTCCTCTTCAACCATCTCCGGGGGGTAAGGGAGGCGCGGCGGATGCAGCTCGTATCCGCCATGGAGAAGAGGGCGCTCGCCCGGGAGAACGAAAATCTCAAGACCGGCATCCAGAGGGAGTCCGACTTCTTCGGGATAGTCGGGAAGAGTGAGGTGATGCAGGAGCTCTTCGAGCGGACCCGGATGGTCGCTCAAGTCGACTCGACCGTTCTCATTACGGGCGAGACCGGCACTGGGAAGGAGCTCCTTGCCAGGGCCGTCCACCTGGCCGGACCGAGGCGCGATATGAAGTTCCTGGCAATAAACTGCACGGCTCTGCCCGAAAGCATCCTGGAGGCCGAGCTCTTCGGTTACGAGAAAGGGGCCTTCACCGGGGCGCTCTCCCGAAAGCAGGGCATATTCGAGGCGGCCGACGGAGGGACGCTCTTCATGGACGAGGTGGGCGATATCTCTCCCGCCATGCAGGCCCGGCTGCTACGCGTGCTTGAAGAGCGGGAGATCCAGCGCGTCGGGGGCAGGGAACCCGTCCCCGTGGACGTAAGGGTCGTCTCGGCGACCAACAAGGACCTTAAAGAACTGGTCTCCACCGAAAAGTTCCGGAGCGACCTCTACTACCGCCTGCACGTCATCACATTGGACCTCCCACCCTTGAGGGAGCGCACCGAGGACCTGCTCCTCCTGGTCGACCACTACCTGGAGATATTCAGCCGGAATTTTAAGAAAGAAAAGCCGGCCATTACCGCCGACGCGCTGGCCGTTCTTAGAAACTGCCCGTGGCCCGGCAATATCCGGGAGCTTAAAAACGTTATCGAGCATGCCGTGGTCATGGACCGGGACGGGCGGATTAACCCCGAGGATATCACCCTTCTGGAATGCGGCGCACCGCTTAGAACGGAGACCGCGGAGGCGTTAAAACCGTTCCACGACGCGGTGGAAAGCCACAAGCGCCACGTAATAGAGCAAACGCTCAAGAAGACCGGCGGGAACCAGACCAGGGCAGCGGAACTCCTGGGCCTCCAACGGACCTACCTCTCGCGCCTCATCCGGCAACTCGGAATCACGCCCAAAGACAGAACCCCTTAAGATACACTGTAGACGAAAAGATTCATAAAAGCCCGTCCCCGGGATTGGTGCGCCCGCCCCCCTGCCACCACCTAACCCATCAGTACTTATAGCTATTTTCCCTCTTCCGCACCTCAAGAACCTCCCGTGGCATCCTTCTTGCTTCTTACTAAGGTCGACAGAACCCAATACCATAACGGAAGGAGAGAGAAGAGATGAGGACATACACCATTCCAAAGCTCGGCCACTACACTAAGTTCTTCGTAAAGGCGTTCCGGGACCTCGGCCTGAACGTGGTGCACCCGCCCTCGGTTTCGAGCGAGACGAACCAGCACGGCATACTGAACAGCGTTGAGATGATGTGCTGGCCCTACAAGGCCACGCTCGGGACCCTCATAAAGGCAATCGAGGACGACACGAGGGCCGGGACGATTACCGACGTAATAACCTACTCATCCCAGGGCCAGTGCCGCTTCAGGCACTACGGGAACCTCTACGACCTGGCGCTCTCGAACCTCGGCCACGACATAGGGTTCCACATAGTCAGGAGCGGCAACATCATAAGGGACATCCGGCGCATAACGGGGAGCTCGTTCTTCAAGGTCTGGCGGGTCGTCATAAACA
This sequence comes from Thermodesulfobacteriota bacterium, assembly GCA_036482575.1. NCBI lineage: Bacteria > Pseudomonadati > Thermodesulfobacteriota > Thermodesulfobacteriota bacterium. Next base: position 3,647 of record JAZGJJ010000125.1, on the reverse strand, counting down.
CCATAAAGGAGATAAAGAGGTACGAAGAAGAGCAGGAGAAGAAGTTCGCGAAGGGCGACATGAAGATACTCCTCATCGGCGAGATATACACGCTCCTCGAGCCGGACGTGAACTTCAACCTCAGGCAAAGGCTCCTCGACCTCGGGGCCGGGAGCAGGCTGGCCTGCACCCTCTCGGCCTTCATAAACTCGAACGTCCGCGGCAGAAGGGTAAGGTCCGCGGAGGCGGCAAAGTATATCGACAAGAAGGTCGGCGGCCACGGCTTCCAGAACATAGTCCACGTGCTCGAAGAGATGCACGAAGTCGACGGGATAATATACGTCTTCCCCCTTAGCTGCATGCCCGAGGCCACGGTCCTGCCCATAATAGAGCACATATGCAAGAAGAACAAAAAGCCCATACTGAAGATCGAGATAGACGACAACTCCTCGGAGCTCAACATCCTGACACGCCTCGAGGCGTTCACGGAGACGATACGGATAAGCAAGGGAATAACCGGCAACGCGCCCCGCTTGCAGGCGGTATAAAAGGAGGTAATATCATGGCTCGGAAATACTACATGGGAGTTGACATAGGGAGCAGCTCCATAAAGGCCGTACTCATAGACGATATCGGCACCGTCGTGGAGTCGGACTACATGAAGAACCTCGGGATAACCTCGTCGGTGCAAAAGCTCGTTCAGGGCTTCGAGGGCTACGAGATAAGTAGTATAGGGATTACCGGGTCGGGGAGGGCCTTCGGCAGGATACTGCTCGACGCCGACCTGGTAAAGAACGAGATAATAGCCCACTCGACCGCCGCGCTCCACTATAACCCCGAGGTCAATACCGTCTTCGAGATAGGCGGCGAGGACTCAAAACTCATCCAGGCCGAGGACGGCGTGGTCACCGGTTTTGCGATGAACACCTCCTGCAGCTCCGGCACCGGCACCATGGTGGAGGCCATAGCCGCGAGGATGGGGGTCTCCATCGAGGAGGTCTCGGCCATGGCGCTCGGCTCGAAGAATAACGTATCCGTGGCCGCCAAATGCGGGGTCTTCGCCCAGAGCACCGCCGTCAACAAGCGGAACGTGGGAGTGCCGGTCGAGGACATACTGATGGGTGTGTGCAGGGCGGTCGTCAACAACTACTTCTCCATACTCGTCAGGAACAACCGCCTCAAGGGGCCCTACATATTCCAGGGCGCGGTCGCCTGGAACGGGGCGGTCGTAAAGTGCTTCGAGGAGAAGGTGGGCGAGGAAATAATCATCCCGGAGATGCCGCACCTTATGGGGGCCTTCGGCATGGCGCTCCTTACGAAGAGCTACGGCATAGAGAGGCCGAGAAAGCTCGACGTAACCACGGACTACGACACCAGGATAAGGTACGGGACCAAATGCAGCAACGAGTGCGAGATAGTGGAGCTTATTAAGAACGGGGCCGTGGCCGGGTGCGTGGGTAACAAGTGCGACAAGTGCGTGGTAGTGGGCGGGGGTGAAGAGGTAGTAACGACGGGAGCGGAGGTAAAAACGGACGCGAGGACGGGGGGAAAACATCCCGCCCCTTTAAGTCCGGCAACGGTGTAAACCCGCCACTGCAAAGACGGAGGTTATCATGAAGACCGCGAAGACGAAAGCCTCGACCTACTATCCGATAATAGTCTTTCTCTGCCTCGCGCTCCTCACCGGGCAGTGGGGCTGCGCCCACGCTCTGAAACCGCCCTCCTCCGGTGAGGTAAGGAGGGAGGCAAGGGCGGAACTCGGCACCGTCGGCGTGGTCCCGGCGCGCTTTGAGCCGGAGGTCGGGCCCGGCGCTTCCACTACCGAGCGGATAACGGGACGGCTGGCAGTGGCCGGGAAAGAGACGGGCAAGGGGACCCTCCAGGGGACGGCGGTCGGGGGAACGGTGGGGGCTACAATACTGCTGGGTGGTATGAGCGCTTGTACGGGTAGCGGCCTCTTTGTCGGACCCTGTATTGTGCTTTTCACGGCTCTGGCGGCCGCTTCCGTAGTCGGCGGCGCGGCTATCGGTACGGTGGTTGGAACGGTTAAAGGGATAAGTAAAGCGCTGCCAAAGAAGGCACTGAACGAGAGAGAGACCGCTATCGAGGAAAGCCTCTCCGCCCATGATATACAGGAGGAGATGGGGGAGCGCCTCTCCGAAACCGTCCGGGCACGGACCTCGATCCCCCTTTTCCTCATCGCGGCACGGGGGCCCGCATCCCCCGGAGACAAAACCGACCACAGAGTCCTCACCGGCGAGGGGGTCGATACGGTCATCGAGATAAGCGTGCTGAACGTAGATTTGAGGAACGCCGCGGGCGAAAGGCAAGAACATTCGCTCTTTATGACCGTCAATACGAAGCTCATAAGGACCGCGGACAACACAGAGCTCCACGCCCGTACATTCGAATACCTGGGCGCGGAGCGCAGCTTCGGGGGTCGGGACGAAATCGATGCCGGAGCGTTCGGCGAGGAACTGGAAAAGGCCTACGAAGAGCTAAGCTTGAATATAGTGGAGGGGTTTCTTTTATCGCACCCTCCCTTCCCCCCCTTTTCCCCCTCCCCCCCTCCATCCAGCCCCGAGCCCCCTATGGAGAGGATGCCATGGGAATGACTGTACAGTGCTGGTATTCACCTGACAGTTGGGAGAAGGGCCAAGAATTATCTCTTTTACATAGTAGTTATCAAGCTTCCTGCATCGATTCGTGGGGAGCAGGCCATAAATTAGGCCGAACCGTTATCGCCGTTAGCTATACCATGATGCCGCTTTTTTTCGCAACCCAGATATCTTGAGTGGGTAAAAAGTAATTTTGAGATACCACGGTAAACGTTTCAAGCAATTCATTCCTAACGAACTCTGAAGGATGATATGCAAGACACCACTTTTTGCCCCCTTTTATGTTTCCTCTGACAACCAATTTCCCCGAATCATACAATTGTTTCTCATGCGACAGGAGCCTGTCACTGGCAGAATCGCTGTGAGTTGTTATGATGAGCAGGCCGTTGGGTTTTAGAACTCGCCTCAGTTCTTTCATCCATTCAAAATGCATTTTTTCCGATAAATGAGTGAAGACTGATACTGCACATACACAGTCTAAAAAATTAGACTCAAAAGGAAAGGGCGGTCGTGCCTGATTGGTGAAAAATTCTACCCCCTTTATATTCTCCCGACACCACTCTATAGATTCCGCATTGTAGTCGCTTCCGCACAATTCAACATTCCTATGAGTGAGAGCACCTCTTAAATGACGAACTATACGGCCGGGACCACATCCCCATTCAAAAATTCTGACGTTGTCTGCCGTCAGTTCCTTATTAAGGATATCTCCTATGACTTTCGCATGCATTACGCCTGAATTAAAATATGCTTCCCATCTAAAACCACCATATGCGTCAAATGCAAGATGCTTTGGAGGAACGGGGAAGTCGATATGATTAGACAGGAATTCCCTATTAGCTTTTATAACATTTATATTTATCAGCTCTTTCAGGTATAGCAACCAATCAACAGCTTGGAGCAATCCTATTTTTCTCAATCCGTTTGCTATCGCATGTAACGTCCGGATATTCATAATTCAAGCCTCTTGTTCTTTCATTGAAGAAAACAGGGACAGCGGGGTTGTTGAAAAAGTCCCATATTGTCACCCTGAACTTGTTTCAGGGTCTC
>JAZGJJ010000124.1 GCA_036482575.1 Thermodesulfobacteriota bacterium | reverse complement strand
CTTCAGTTGGGGGTTTTTAACCGAATGGGTCTTTATTTCCCTCCCGTCCGCGAGGGCCACCAGGCTTCCGGCAACGGTCGTGGTCCCTATGTCGAACGCTATGCCGAGGACTTTTTTTTTCGAGGTCACTACGCTAAAACCTTATTCGTGCGGGAATTAGACTGCGCCGCTTTCTGCCGGTACTTCCAAGGACCCGTCCGTACGGCGTAGAGCGACAGGTCCGGCGCAAAGTGTTTTTTTCGCCCTGTGAAGGGACTAAAAACTTATAGGAGGGGCGCTGGTCAACAGGTACTTCAAGTCGTCGTCCTCAAACCGGAAGCCCAGGCCTAAGAAGACCGATTCCAGGTCTATCCTGCTTACAAAGTCGTCATAACCGACGGTGAGGAAGAAGTACTTGCTGAGGCTGTAAGTGGCGCCGAACTTAAGGTGCGGGTTACGCTCCTCGTCGAAGTCAAAGGCCTCGAGTGTGAACTTCAAGCGGTCTTCGAAGAGGTGATAGTCCACGCCGACCCCGCCCGAGCTCTCGATGACCCCGCCCCTTAGAGTAAAGTTCTTGAACCTCTTGGCTATCTGGGCGGAGAATTCTATCTCGTCCGATACCTTGGTCTCTTCTATCCTGGTCGGGACCCCGTCGACCACCCTGTCGATCACCTTGGTCTCTATGTGCCCCCTCGGGTCGTCCACGACCTCAAAGAGATAGTATTTATCCGCCTTGGGCTGGATCTTGAGCGAAAAGTAGCTCTTTGTCGCGTTCTCGTCGAAGAGGAATTCGCCCCTGTAACTGATGAAGAAGCGGAAGGCCTCGCTCTTTTTTATAACCTTGTTTATGCCCTCGAGGGTAGTGCTGAGGTTGTCGTGCACCGTGGGCTCGTTTATGAGTTTTGCGAGTGTGCCTTCACCCTCGTCGAGTTTTTTTGCGACATTCCCCATTGTAGCCGCGGCATCTCCTATGGTGGCCGTCGCATCCTGTATTGACCCCACCGCATCTTTTATGGTGGTCGCCGTTTCGCTTATCTTGGGGCCCACGTCGCCGGCGACCGTGTTTATCGTATCCATAGTCTCTTCGAGCTTGGCTGCAGCAATTCTCAAGTTCTCCACGCCCGCCTTGATGTTGGCCCTGTTTTCGGTTATGACCAGGTTGAGGTTTTCAGCGACTTCCCGGAGCCCCTGGGCCACCTTCGGGGTCTCGTTTTTAAGGCTCTCGGAAAAGGCGTCCATGTTTGTGAGTATGCGGCCGAGCTTGTCTTCGTGTTCCTGGATTATCCGGTTCGTCGCCGTGGTCATATCCTCGAGGTTGTTAACGATGTTCCTGAGGCTCGCCTCGCCCTCCTTGCCGCCGAGCACCGAGCTTAGCGCGGCGCTTACCTGCTTTATGTCGTCGGCGGCACCGCCCAGGATGGTCAGGAGCCTGTCCATGTCGATGTAGGTCGTGACGCGAGTAATCTCGTCCCCGTCTTCAAGTATGGGTGCGTCGGGCGAGCCCGGGACAAGGTCGAGGTACTTCTCTCCGAGCAGGCCCTTGGTCTTCAGGACTGCGACGAAGTCTTTTCTGACCTTCGCCTCGGGCCTTATAAGGAGTACGAGTTTCGCCTTGTTGTCTTCGAGCTCGATCTTTCTTACCCTGCCCACCTCCACTCCCGCTACGCGCACCGATGCGTTCACGTCAAGGCCCGCCGCGGTGTCGAGCTTTACCGTTAACGTTATGCCCTCTGCCCTTCCCAACTCAAAGCCGCCGAGCCTGAGCGACATGTAGACGAGGATAAGGATGCCCGCGAAAACGAAGAGGCCTACCTTGGCTTCGGTGCTGAGTTTTATAGATGGCATCCGGTTTCTCCGTATCCAGGCAGTTAAAGCTCAAGGCGCAGGCAACTAAAACCTCAATACACCTTTATCGGCCCTTCGGCCTTTCCTTCGAGGAATTGCCTGAGGACCGGGTTAGGGTCCTGTTTTATCTCGTCCACGGTCCCCGTTGCGATTATCTTTCCCTGGTGTAGCATGGCCACTTTATCGGCTATCTTGTACGTCAAATGGATATCGTGGGTTATAACGATATAGGTCGT
>JAZGJJ010000123.1 GCA_036482575.1 Thermodesulfobacteriota bacterium | reverse complement strand
GCCGCTTTAAAGAGGCGATAGAGATCTTCGAGAAGGATATGTGCTTCACGTTCGACCCCCTTGCCATGAGTTACTACGGGCTCTGCCTTGCAACCTCCGAGAAAGACTACGAGCAGGCCCTCTCGCTCTGCGTCATAGCGAAGAACAGGGACCCTTCCAACCCGGATATCTTCCTGAACCTCGGGAAGGTGTTTGTTCTGTGCGGCCACAAGGAGGCGGCGCTTAAGGCCATGAGAGAGGGGCTTAAGGCGGATAAGACCCACGAGGGGCTGCTCGCCGAGTTGCAGAAGATAAGCCCGAGGCGTCCCCCTCCGATCCCGTTTTTCTCAAGAGACAACCCGCTGAACAGGTACATAGGGAAGGTCAGCTACCTGTGGCCCACGGCGCATGAGGAAAAAGAGACCAAGAGCACCGCAACTCCCTTGGATTACAGCCACTTACGGACGCTCTTTAATATAAAATATTAAGGGTGCCGCCGCCCGGTTAGCGATATAGGCCGCCTTCCGCTCACTCCGGAGTAATGTCGCATAATGGATATTATGTCAAATCAGGCCGGGAGGTTCAGGAAGGCTCCGTGCGCTACGCGTACACCCCCGTTTTCCCCCTTGCCCCCTGCCCCCCGGCTATGCTACTTTTGGAAGATGTCAGACGACCAGAACAGGGTCCACGATACTCGCGCACGTTATCGTCAATCTGGCGTTGCCCTTTCTGCAACCATAATTTCTCTGTCTTTGCTCCTTTTAAAATCATTGCACGACTTATGCAATGGAGACTGCGACCCTGTCCTTACTAATAAGTTCAGATTGGCAGCGTTGATTACAACCATTTCTGCCTTCTTCATTCAAGTATTTAATTACTTCGGATGGAGACAGGAGTCCTTCGTCTATACTACATTATCTAACAATAAATACATCTTGGATAAAAAGTCGGTCCTACTACCCACCTATTTGACGCTTGTTTCCTTTTTTATTGCTGACTTGCTTGCCATATTAAGCACTGCAGGCTTTTTTACCACTCTTTACTACTGGAACAAGGTTACCGGATACTTTTAGTGCTTACAGATATGCACGTTCCGGCCCCTACTGGGCCGGGACGTGCAGGATTACCAGCTTTCCCTACCCCACGTTCTCTACGCCAAAATAGTCATTCCTGCGAAAGCAGGAATCCAGTTATTTTATTCTTGTTCCCAGCTCCCTGCTTTCACAGGGACAAGCTTCGCGGGGACAGCGTCTGGATTCCCGCGTGCGCGGGAATGACAGGCACTGCGGGAATTCGAGTGGTTCCCTAATGTTTCGGTGTGGGGACACACCGAAACATTGAATTCGGTTGTTTCTAAAAATTAGATATTTTTTTCGAGGTCGAGGGCCGAAGCGGCCTCCAAGCGGGCTAAAATAAAAAGCGCAGCATATATGCCAATATATGAGCATTTTTATTTTCGCCCGAACGAAGAGATCGGGAAAAATAGCAATTTTTAACGGGGCTATCCCCTCGGGTGGTGCGTCTTATGCACCCTCTTGAGCCTCTCGGTCAAGACGTGGGTGTAGATCTGGGTGGTGGAGATGTCGGCATGGCCGAGCATCTGCTGGACCGCCCTTAAGTCCGCCCCCCTCTCCAGAAGGTGCGTTGCAAAGGAGTGGCGCAGGATATGGGGTTTTATTTTCTCCCGGTCAATGCCTGCCAGAGTGGCGTACTTCTTGAGCATGGCCCAAAAGTTCTGCCTCGTCATGCCGCCGCCTCTGGCGGTAACGAACAGGTGCTCCGCGACGCGACCCTTTAAAATGGCGGACCTGCCCCCCTCCCCCCCCTCCCCCTCGTCAAGGTATCGCCTGAGCCACACCATGGCCTCCTCCCCCATGGGGATGAGCCTCTGCTTGCCGCCTTTGCCGAAGGCCAGGATAAAGCCCGCCTGGAGGTTCAGGTCGTTGAGTTTAAGGCCTGTAAGTTCGGAGACCCGGACCCCGGTGGCGTAGAGGAGTTCGATCATGGCCCTGTCCCTGAGTCCGGTCGCGGTTTTCGTCGCCGGGGCGCTTAAGAGCAGTTCCACCTCGCTTAGGGCGAGGACCCCGGGAAGGCGCTTTTCCATGCGCGGGATATCAACCGAGGCGCAGGGGGATTGTTTAAGCTCTCCTTTTTTCAGGAGATATTTGTAAAAACCCCTTACGGATATGAGGGCCCTGGCCGAGGAGCGGGCCGAGAGCCCCCTCTTCCTGAGGTTCGCCAGAAAGCCCGTTATATCTCCGGCCTCGGCCTTCAGGGGGTCTTTCTTGAGATAGGCGGTATATGCATTCAGGTCCCGTTCGTACGCCTCCCGGGTATTTTCGGACAGACCCCTCTCAAGAATAAGGGAGTCCAGGAACTCCTCGACGAGCCATTCTTTTCCCTCTCCCCTACCCATCGCCGTCCCCGTCTATGGCCTTCTTGAGCGTGTCCTCGATATCCTTAAGCCTCTTGTCGTAGTATATCTTTTGCCCGAAGATGTCCCTTATGTAGAAGACGTCCGAGGCCTCCCCCCCCTTTGTCGATACCTTGGCTATGTGTATATAGAGGGCGAGGCGGGTAAGGGCGGAGCTTATCGTATAGAGGAGCCCCACCCTGTCGCGGGTCTGTATGTCGAGCACCGTATAGTCGTCCGATACCTCGTTATCTATCCGGACCCTCGTGGGCACGGCGGGCGTTGCCTTGGTGTCGAGTATGGAGGGGGTTTTGACCTTCCCGACGAGCTCTTCCACCCGCACCCTACCGCTAATGACGCTCTCTAAATCCTTCTCGATGCTCCGGAGCTTGGCCTCGGAGGTTATGGGCTCGCCGAGGACGGTATTCACCTGCAGGACGTCGAGCACTATGCCGTTGGTGAGCGTGTTTATCTGGGCGCCGAGTATGTTTATGGAGTTGGCCGCCATAACTCCCGTTATCATCGCGAACAGTCCGTGGAGGTCGTAGGTGCATACGACTATCTCCGTATATTCGCGTTCCTCCATGAGCGTCGTCTTCATTACGCAGGAGGCGCCGCTGTCGAGCTCCTTTACGGCCTTTAAGTGTTTCGCTATCGAGGCCGGGTCGTTCGAGAGCAGGTAGCGCCGCGGCATGAGCCCGAGGTACCTTTCGACCTCCTCGCTGCCCATATCGCCGACGAGCCCGGTCACTTCCGCCTTGCTCCTCTCTATCCTGGCCCCTGCGTCCTCGACCTCGAAGCCGCCCCTCTCCAGCACGTCGAGGACCTTGAAGTAGAGCTC
>JAZGJJ010000122.1 GCA_036482575.1 Thermodesulfobacteriota bacterium | reverse complement strand
ATAGAGGTCGTGAGTTGGGTGGTGGAGATAGGCGGGGAGCGGTGGTCGCCCGGAAGGGGGGGAGGTAACCCGGAGACACTCTTCAAGAGGGCGGAGCGCTCGGACGTGCGCTGTCCCTCAGCCGCGGCCTCGGCCAGGATGAAAAGAAAAATAGACCTCGCGCGCAAAAGGGGCGACAGCCTCGGAGGCACCTTCGAGGTCGTGGTAACGGGCGTACCGCCGGGGCTGGGGAGCCATACGCAGTGGGACAGGAAGCTCGACGCGAGACTCGCCGCCGCCCTTGTGAGCATCCAGGCCATAAAGGGGGTGGAGGTCGGAACGGGCTTCGCCGTAAGCAGGCTCCCCGGCTCAAAGGTGCATGACGAGATATTCTATAACGCCGGAAAGGGCTTTTACAGGAAGACCAACAACGCGGGAGGCATAGAGGGAGGGACCTCCAACGGCGAGCCGCTGGTCTTGAGGGCCGCCATGAAACCGATCCCCACCCTCTACAAGCCCTTGAGGTCGGTCGACATAAAGACCAAGAAGGCTTTCAAGGCCACCATCGAGAGGTCGGACGTGTGTGCCGTGCCGGCCGCTGCGGTCATAGGGGAGGCGGTCGTGGCCTTCGAGGTGGCCCGGAGTTTCATCGAGAAGTTCGGCGGGGATTCGATGAAAGAGATAAAGAGGAACCACAGGGGCTACTTGAAGCAGATAAGAAGTTTTTGAGCAGGGAATGAACGTGGTGCTCACAGGTTTTATGGGTACGGGCAAGAGTTCGGTCGGCAGGCGGCTGGCGGAGAGGCTGGCGCTCGAATTTGTCGATACCGACGACCTCATAGAGGATGCGGCAGGTATGTCCGTAAAGGAGATATTCGCCGGCCTTGGCGAACCCCGTTTCCGGGAGCTTGAGAAAGAGGCGATAAAGAAAGCCGTATCGACCATGGACGGGGTCGTGCTTTCGACCGGCGGCGGGGCGGTGGTCGATGAGGAGAACAGGCGGGCGCTTAAGGGCTGGGGTACCGTCGTATGCCTTACCGCTCCGGTCGAGGTGATAGTCGAGAGGATAGGCCCGGGGGACGAGAGGCCGCTCCTTTCCGGGGAGAGCAGGGAGGAGGCCGTCGGGAGGCTCCTGAAGGAGAGAGAGCCTGTATACGGGCAGGCGGAGCTCGTCCTGGATACCGGGGATAAGGGTATAGAGGAGGTCGCCGGGAGGATAGAGAGTTTTCTCTCCGGTGCCAAAATTGCCGGAGACGCTGCCGCAGATGCCGGAGACCGCAGCGGAAAAGAAGGGTGAGTGGGGGGACGAGTGGGGGCTATAGAGGTCGCTCTCGGCGAGCGTTCCTATACGATAGAGATAAAGAGAGGGCTTCTCCGTGAGATAGGTCCGCGCCTTGCCTCTCTCGGCTTCGGCACGAGGTGCGCGCTGGTCACGAACCCGCGCGTGGGCGGGCTCTACGCCGAGAGGGTCAGGAGCAGCCTCGAGGGGGCCGGCTTCGAAGTCCTCACAATCGAGCTCCCCGACGGAGAGGAGTATAAAAACCTCGCCGAGATATCGAAGCTGTACGACCGTCTTATAGAGAGCAGGATGGAGAGGGGTTTTCCACTCCTGGCCCTCGGAGGCGGGGTCATAGGCGATATAACGGGCTTTGTGGCGGCCACCTACCTGAGGGGCGTCCCGTATATACAGATACCAACGACACTGCTTTCACAGGTCGACAGCTCCGTCGGGGGCAAAACCGGGGTGAACCACCCGGAAGGAAAAAACCTCATAGGGGCCTTCTACCAGCCGTCGGCCGTCTTTATAGACCCGGACGTCTTGAAGAGCCTTGACCCGAGGGAGGTCAAGGCGGGACTTGCCGAGGTCGTCAAGTACGGGGTCATTCGCGACGAGGCGTTCTTTCGCTTCTTAGAGGAGAAGGCGGCTTCCCTCGCCGCGTCATGTGACGCCGGGCCCGGTGGGAACGGCGGGGACGATATAGTAAAGGCCATCGAGCGCTCCTGCGAGATAAAGGCCGAGGTCGTGGCCGCCGACGAGACGGAGAAGGGACTCAGGAGCATACTTAACTTCGGCCATACCTTCGGCCACGCAATAGAGGCGGCAACCGGCTACATGACCTTCAAGCACGGCGAGGCGGTATCCATGGGCATGGTCATGGCCGCCGGCCTCTCCGAGAGTCTCGGGCTCTGCGCCGGGGGTACGGGGCGGAGGATAGAGAAAGTCCTGGAGTCCATGGGGATTCCCGTCGAGCCTCCCGGCTTGGCACCCGACGTTCTGATCCCGGCCATGCGCCTGGACAAGAAGGTGCGTGCCGGGCGGATGAGATTTGTGCTCGTATCCGGGGTCGGCGAGGTCGAGTTAAGAGAGGTGTCCGAGGAGGATATAAGGGGTTTTTTAAGCGGCAGGGCCGCGTAGGCGCCATGCCAGGACGCTTTATTCTTGACTTACCGGGTGCTATTCAATAATAATCTGGAAGTGGTTCCTGCGGCCGGGTCGCGGCCGGCGGGTCGGGCGCGGGTTTTCGTCTTCGGCCGGGGGTGCAATGGGTAAGGCAAGGGTACGGCCTTCTGACGACGTTTTCTTCACCGCAACCATGGCCGAGCTTCTCGAGAAGCAGGGGCAGATGGAGGACGCGCTTATGATATACAAGATACTTTCCGATTCCGACCCGGGGAATATGCTCCTCTCGGAGCGGGTCGACAGGCTCAAGGCCCTTGCCGGGCGGAGGAGCGGAGAGCGGAGGAAGAATGGGATTTCATGAGATATTGAAGTGGATGGTGGACGGGGTAAAGGGCGGCTATGCCGGGGCTATCGTGGGCATGGACGGCATCTCCGTACAAGACTACATAAAGGAAGGGGCCGCCTGCGACCTGGAGGCCATAAGCGTCGAATACGGGAAGATCCTCGGCGAGGTCAATAAGGCCTCGGAGATATTGAAGCTGGGGGAGGTGGAGGAGATAGACATAGCCTCGCACGGCACGAAGGTACTCTTGCGCCTTATAACGCCCGAGTACTTCATTGCCTTTATCCTGACCCCGAGCGGGAATACCGGTAAGGGCAGGTATTTTTTAAAGAAGGCCGCGAGCAAGGCCGGGACGGAGCTCTGAGGCTTATCGCTACGGGAAGGACTATCCGCGGGAGGGTCGGTGAGGTCCGGGCCGGGTTCGAAGATTCAAAGGTGGACGCCCTCCTTGTAACCAACCTTAGCAACATAAGGTACCTTTCGGCTTTTACCGGCTCAAGCGCCTACCTCCTCGTAACCGCGCGAGGCGGGCGGCTTTTTATCGACTCGAGGTACGGACTCCAGGCAAGGGCCGAGGTGAAGGGGTTCGGGGTGAAGGTCTACGCCCGCAGCGCCGTTGCCGACGTGGCGAGCCTCGTAAAGGCCCGCGGCATCAAGAGCCTTGGATTTGAGGGGGGCTCGGTGAGCTATGCCACCTTCCGGCATATCAGGAAGGCGCTATCCGGGGTAAGGCTCAAGCCGCTTACGGGCGCGGTCGAGAAGGGGAGGGCGGTAAAGGACGCCTCCGAGATAAAGGCCATACGCGGGGCCATAGAGGCCGCGGCCCCCGGCTTTAAAGAGGCACGGAAGAGGCTTGCCGCCGGAGGCACCGAGAAGGGGACGGCTTCGGCCGTGGAGAGGGTGGTCAAAAAGGCCGGGGCGGACGGGTTTTCATTCCCCATGCTCGTGGCCTCGGGGCCGAGGGGGGCGCTCCCGCACGGCAGGCCTTCGACGAAGAAGGTTAAAAGCGGAGAGCTTGTTATAGTCGACATGGGGGTGGTCGTCGGCGGTTACTGCTCCGACCAGACCCATACCTACGCCGTCGGGAAGCCCACGGCGAGGCAGAAGAAGATATACGGGCTCGTCAGGGCGGCCCATCAGAGGGCCATAGAAAAGGTAAGGCCCGGAGTAAGGGCTTCCGAGGTCGACAGGGCGGCCAGGGACTGCATAAGGAAGGCCGGCTACGGTAAACGGTTCGGCCACGGCACGGGCCACGGCGTGGGGCTCGACGTACACGAGGGACCGGCCATAGGTTCACGGAGCAAGGACGTTCTGGAAGAGGGGATGGTCTTCACCGTGGAGCCGGGCGTCTATATACCGGGTTGGGGGGGGGTCAGGATCGAGGACATGGTGCTGGTTACAAGCGACGGCTGCGAGCTTCTTACGGAATCTCCGGCCGAGCTCAAGTCCGTTCTATAAGGGGTTTTACTATGGACATGAAGGATATAAAGGCCATATACAGGTTCCTAAGGGGGACCGACATAGCGGAGCTCGAGGTCGAGGACTCCCGCGGGAGGGTGAGGATTAAGAGGGGCGGCTTTGAGCCCCCCGTCGAGCTCCGGGCTTCCCCCCCCCTACCCCCTCAGGAGAGAGAGACCGCCGGGGAGGCGAAAGAGGTAAACATGGAAAACCTCAAGGTCGTTACCTCCCCCATGGTCGGCACCTTTTACAGGGCCCCCTCGCCGGAGGCGCCCCCGTTCGCGGAGACGGGCAGTCCGGTCAAGGCCGGGCAGGTGCTCTGCCTCATAGAGGCCATGAAGACGCTGAACGAGGTGGAGTCCGAGTACACCGGGAAGGTCGCCTCCATCCTTGTCGAGAACGGGCAGCCCGTCGAGTACGGAGAACCCATCTTTTACATAGAAGTATAGTCGAAAGGGAAGAGTTTAAATAGTTGAAAAAGTTTAAGAAGTTCAAAGAATTGAGGGTTCTAACTTCTTAAACTTCTTAGACTGCTTAAACTTTTTAAACTGTCCTTAAGGAGAGTTTTGTGTTCAACCAGATACTTGTCGCCAACAGGGGAGAGATAGCCGTCAGGATTATGAGGGCCTGCAAGGAGATGGGCATACGCACCGTTGCGGTCTTTTCGGATACGGACAAGTCATCGCTGCATACCAGGGTCGCGGACGGCGCGATATGCATAGGGCCGGCCAAGCTCTCCGCGAGCTATCTGAACGTGTCATCGCTTATAAGCTCCATGGAGGTCGCCGACGCCGAGGCGGTACACCCCGGCTACGGCTTTCTGGCCGAGAACGCGGAGTTCGCGGAGGTGTGCGAGAACTGCGGTATAAAGTTCATCGGCCCTTCCTCGGCCACCATTCGCCTTATGGGCAACAAGATCGAGGCCAAAAGGGAGGCCGAGAAGGCGAGGGTGCCCGTGCTGCCGTGGAGCAACGGCGCCGTAACCGACGAGAAGGAGGCCCTGGAGGTATCGAAGAAGATAGGTTTTCCCGTAATCATAAAGGCCTCGAGCGGCGGCGGAGGCAGGGGGATGAAGCTCGTACACACCCAGGCCTCCCTCGGCAGCGCCTTCCATATGGCCAGGAGCGAGGCGCTTGAAGTCTTCGGTGACGGCGAGGTCTTTATCGAGCGTTACTGCGACAGGCCCCGGCACATAGAGATACAGATTATGGCGGACGAGCACGGAAACGTGGTGCACCTCGGGGAGAGGGAGTGCTCGATCCAACGCCGCCACCAGAAGATAGTGGAGGAGTCGCCCTCGCCCGCGGTCGACGACAAGCTCAGGCACAGGATGGGTGAGGCCGCGGTCAAGATGGCAAAGGCCATAGGCTATGCCAACATGGGTACGGTCGAGTTCCTGATGGATAAGGACAAGAACTTTTACTTCATGGAGATGAATACCCGCATCCAGGTCGAGCACCCGGTGACCGAGATGGTCACGGGCATGGACCTTATAAAGGAGCAGATAAGGATCGCCGCGGGAGAGAAGTTCAATATCAGGCAGAAGAATGTGGCCTTTAACGGGCACAGCATAGAGTGCAGGATAAACGCGGAAGACCCACGGACGTTCGTACCCTGCCCGGGAGAGATTACCGCCCTCTATGTCCCCGGCGGCCCCGGGGTGAGGGTGGATACCGCCATATACTGCAACTATACGGTCCCGAGCTTTTACGACCCGCTCCTGGCAAAGCTCATAGTACATGCCGGCACCAGGGAGGGGGCCATAGCGAAGATGTCAATGGCCCTCGATGAGTTCCATATAGAAGGGGTCAAGACCAATATACCGCTGCTTATCGATATAATGAAAGACCACGATTTTATAGCCGGAAATATAGATATAGACTTTTTGTCAAGATTCCAGTAAAATGTAACAATTGGAACTGTCCCCTCGGGGGGGGCGGTATTTTTGAAAGGGTAAGGGGTAGTGTGGGGGAGAGAGGCAAAGCCATGAAAGAGTGGAGACTTCTCGTGGACCAGCCCGCAGGCGGGCTGGAGAACATGGCCACGGACGAGGCCGTGCTAACGGCCGCCAGGCAGGGGCGTTCCCTGCCTACGGTGAGGCTCTACGGCTGGAAGGAGCCGACGGTATCGATCGGCTACCGGCAGAGGTCTTTGCCCGGGGGTTCAAACGGGCTTCCGGTCGTAAGGCGCATAACCGGCGGGCGTGCCGTGTTGCACCACATGGAGCTTACCTATTCGGTGGTGTGCGGCAGCTCCAATCCGCTATTTGCCGGGGGTATCCGTGGCGCCTACCTCGCGATAAGCGGATGTATCGTGTACGCGCTCAAGGACGTGGGGATAGAGGCGGGGCTATGCGGGGCCGGCAACTCACGGCCTCCGGGCGGCCACAAGTGGTCTTGCTACCATGCCCCTTCGAGGGATGAAGTGGTTGTAGACGGCAGAAAGCTCGTCGGAAGCTCCCAGAGGCGTTTTAAAGAGGCGTTTCTCCAACACGGCTCGATACTCTTCGATGTGGACAGCGAACTCATCACGGAGTTTTTCGGCGAGGAGGCGCTTCGGGGGATGGCCTGGGTAGGGGCCTTCGGCCGGGTGAAGGTGGAGGAGTTCCGGGAGGCGTTAACGGCCCGGTTGGAGGAAGGACTCGATATCTCGTTAAGGCCGGGTACGCTTACCGACTGGGAGAAGCAGTTGAAGGATAAGCTTGTAAGGGAACGGTACGCTACGGAGGAGTGGACGAGCGGCGCCATGCTCCCCAACGGAAAGGATTCGAACCAGGCGTATGGCTAAGAAGGAAAAACTCGTAGAGAAGGCCCAGAAGTTCATCCAGAAAGGCCAGCTCGACAAGGCTATAATCGAGTATCAGGCCGTGATGAAGCTGGACCCCGCTGATGTCTCCACGAGGCTCAGGCTCGGGGACCTCAACGTAAAGACCGGCAACAAGGAAGAGGCCCTGAAGGAGTATACCGAGGTCGCCAAGGTCCATACCCAGAAGGGTTTTTACCTGAAGGCCATAGCGGTCTACAAGCAGATGCTCAAGCTCGACGATTCCTCGCTCGAGCTCCACAACAAGCTCGCCGACCTGTACATAAAGCAGCGCCTCATCGTGGACGCCATAAGGGAGTACAGCTTCATCCTCGCCGTTTACGAGAAGAAGGCCAGGAAGACCGACGCGCTCGACCTGATAAAGAAGATGGTGGAGCTCGATAAGGAGAACGTCGGCGTTAGGCTGAAACTCGCCGACGCCTACCTCGGGATGGATTTTAAGGAGGACGCCCTCGTTGAATACTCCTGGGCGTTCGATAAACTTTTCAAGCAGAACAAGATTGACAAGGCCGAGAAGGTGTACGGCGGGATATACGACAGTTACCCGAAGGAGCTCAAGGTGGTGGAGGGGCTCGTAGAGGTCTATAAGAAGAAGGCCGACGGTGAGAACCTTTCGAAGTACGGGAGCGACCTCGTCGATATCTACAAGGATAATAAAGAGAATGAAAAGGCGATGGCCCTGTGCGAGGAGATCCTCAAGGTGAACCCCGGGGCCGATGTTATCGACACCACCCTCCGCGAGCTTAAGATTGCCGGTGGGATCCTGGCTCCCGAGAAGGCGGCCCCCCCACCCCCCCCTCCACCTCCGGCCCCGGCCCCGCCCGAGGAGCCGGCTATAGAGGTCACAGAAGAGGAAGCGATAGAGGTTATAGAGGAAGTGTCTGTTCCAGCTATAGAGGTGGAGGCCGAAGTCCCGGCAGTCGAGGAGCCGATGCCCGGGCCCGAGCAGGCGGCGGAGACAGCCGGGGAAGAGGAGCTTAAGGTCGAGATCGAGGAGCCGACGGCCGAAGAGGAAGCGGTGGAGGTTATAGAGGAAGAGCCGTCCGTGGAGGTGGAGGCCGAGGAAGAGGAGTTCAAGGTCGAGCTCGACGAGGACGAGGAGTTGCCGGTTATCGACGATGCCGAGGAGATAGAGCCCGTTGACGAGCTCGAGGAGTTGAAGGAGGTCGTGGTGGAGGATCTCATGGAGGTCTATCCCGAGAAAGAGGAGGGCGGCGAGGGGGGGGGGCGCGGGGATGACGGCGGCTTCGTGGACCTCGCCTCGGAACTCGGGCTGGAGGACGCCCTCGAGGGCTTCATCGCCCCTTGGGCGGAAGGGGAGTCGGACCATGCCGCCGAGGAGTTCAAGGACGGTATGGGCAAGCAGCTCAGCAGGGAAGACACGGAGACCCACTATAACCTGGGTATAGCCTATATGGAAATGGAGCTCTTCAGCGAGGCGATAAACGAGTTCAAGATAGCCATGAAGGACTCGGCGCTCGAGTTCGATTGCTACACGAGGCTCGGGCTCTGCGAGACTTCGGAGGGGGCCCCGGATGAGGCCATAGGCCATTACTTGAAGGCCCTTAAGACCCAGGGCAGGAGCGAAGAGGAGATGAACGGCGTGATGTACGAGCTCGCTCTCGCCTACGAGGCCGCCGGCAGGGTGGGAGAGGCGGTGGATATGTTCAATACCGTGCACGAGAGAGACCCGGACTACAGGGAGGTCTCGGAGAAGGTCAAGGAGCTTGTGTCCCCCGCCTCGGGCATACCGGCTGACGACGCCATGTTGGAGGTCGAGATACTTTGACAGGCCGTAAAGATCGGGGTTATGAGGGCCGACGCAAGTCGGCCTTTTCTTTTAGGCCGAGAGGTTGACTTTTAGGCGACGATGTGGCAGTTTTAAGGGCAACGTTTGGAAATAAAAAGGAAATAAGGGAAATAAAAAGGAAATAAGGAGGTAGGGTCCCGATGGGTTTTCTAAAAACTTTTGTGCTTGCCGCCGCGGTGTTTGTCTTCGCGGCAACGCCGGGTGCGCAGGCCGAGGAGAAGAGAGTGGAAGAAACCAAAGAGGTAAAGGCGGTAATAAAGACACAGTACGGGGAGATAGAGATAAAGTTCTTTCCCGACGCGGCGCCGAACCATGTTAAGAACTTCGTTAAGCTCTCGAAAGACGGCTTTTACGACGGCACCCTGTTCCACCGCATAATACCGGGCTTCATGATCCAAGGCGGCGACCCGAACACCAAGGGGACCAACAAGTCCAGCTACGGCATGGGCGGGCCGGGGCACAACGTTAAGGCGGAGTTCAACGAGATATCCCACAAGCGCGGCATCGTGAGTATGGCCAGGAGCCAGGACCCCAACAGCGCCGGCTCGCAGTTCTTCATAGTCGTGAAGGACTCGACCTTCCTCGATAAGCAGTATACGGTCTTCGGCCAGGTGGTGAGCGGGATGGAGGTCGTCGATAAGATCGTGAACCTGCCGCGGGGCAGTAACGACCTCCCGAACGTGCGGGTGGAGATGGAAGTCAAGATAGTGGAGTAAGGCGGTTCGCTGGCGGGGGGGGATGGGGGATGGAGGGTGGGCCCCTCAGGCCCTTTTAGCGGCCTTCCGGCGCGGTGTCTTCTTCTTCTTCTTCCTCTTTCTTTCCTGAATATCGAAGAGAGCCCTTATCTCCCTTGCCTGGGTCTGGAAGAGGGAGGGGACCTTTTCACCCCCGGGGGCGGCCTCCATGCATTTGCAACTCCTCCTGAGAGGCCTGTCTACGAAGAGCCTCCCCCGGTGCCAGGTTATGGGATAAGACCTGCAGATGGTCGGGACCAGCCTCTTGGTGAGCCCCTTTGTCCTCCAGAGATAGAAAAGCGAACAGCCCTGCTTGCCTATCAGGTGGAACGCGCACCGCTCGTCGCTCTCCCTGACGGCCGTCTCCCGGAAGGCCCCGCCGATGTAGTCGGTGTCGGCCTTGATCTCGGTCGAGAAACAGTCCTCTATCTTCGCCTTTATGATGGGCTCTATAAGATGGCGGTACCTGTGTATGAGTTTCAGGCTCCCCAGGTCCACGTCGCAGCCGTACTCGCAGCATACGTCGTCGCAGTCGCTCTCGTAGCAGCCACTCCCGAAGAGCCCCTTCTGCTCGTGCACGTCCGGGTCGACGTAGTGTATCTTTATCTTTTTTATGTCCTTTACCCCGGCCGGTATCTTCAGCTTCATCCCTTGCGCTCCGTTTCCGTGCGGTCGATTAATTATCCCGAAGTATACCAAAGACGCCCGGCCTCTACAAGTCGAAATAGTGCTGCCGCACGGAATAAGAGACAGTACCGGTTTTCAGTTACCAGTTGTCCGTGAAAGACAGAAAACCGATAACCGGAAACCGGTAACCGAATTATCGTGCCTGTTTGACAATCTCCCGGTCTATGGGATAGAATCGAACGATGAGAAAGTTTCTTTTGTCTCTGGTTTTTACGCTCGTCCCCGCTCTGGTGCCGGCGGAGGAGATAACGGTCATAGCCGCGGGGGATGTGTACCTCGGCGGCAGGGCCGCGCCTTTTATCGAGAGGAACGGCCCGTCCTACCCGTTCGCCTTTACCGCCGATATTTTCGGGGAGGGCGATATGGTTATCGTGAACCTCGAATCCCCGCTTACCGAAAGGGAAAAGGCGTTTATGGAGAAGGAGTATGTTTTCAAGGCGGGCGCCGGGGCGGCGGAGGCGCTCAAGGCCGGGGGGGTCGACGTCGCGACGTTGGCCAATAACCACATAATGGACTACGGCGCCGCCGGGCTCGGCGACACTATGGCCCGTCTCGACGGTCTCGGGATAGCCCACGGCGGCGCGGGCCGAACCCTCGAAGAGGCGAGAAGACCTGCAGTCGTGGAGATAAAGGGCGTTAAGGTGGCGGTCCTCGCCTACTCCAATACGCTCCCCGAGGAGTTCTACGCGGGGAAGCGCTCCCCCGGGACGGCCTACGGCCGGCCGGAGCATGTAAGGGCGGATGTGAGGAAGGCGGCCGGGGAGGCGGATATCGTTATCGTATCGTTCCACTGGAGTGAGGAGGGCCTTAAGGAGCCCAAGGACTACCAGAGGGAACTGGCGCATACCGCCATAGACAGCGGCGCGCGGCTCGTCCTCGGACACCACCCGCACGTGGTCCAGGGGGCCGAGTTCTACAACGACGGGCTTATACTCTACAGCCTCGGGAACTTCGTCTTCGGCTCCTATAGCCTTAAGGGGCCGGAGGGCATAATCGCCAGGGTAGTCTTCACCGAAGACGGGTCGGTTAAGTCCGCCGGGGTGATACCGATAGACGTGGACAACTGGGAAGTGGATTTCAGGCCCGCTCCACTCGGGGGCGAAGTGGCGCTGGATCTCTCCGGAGGGCTTAAGGGCGCGGGTGTGTCCCGGCTCCCGCCCCCCCTGCCCCGGACACCCCCCCGGACGCCGAAGCCGGGACGGGTAGGCGGGGAGGTCGTCCTCGCCCCTTGACGCCATGAGAATGAAGGGAGGGAGAGTAGAGTTTTCCTTCGTCTATATCTGCCTGCTCTTGCTTCTAACTATAGTTCCCCTCGGCGCCACCGCCTTCAAGAGGAACTTCGTCTGGAAGGACGGCTTCACCGTCTGGGCAGACGTTGTGGGCAAGAGTCCCGGCAAGGCGAGGCCGCACACCAACCTGGGAGGCCAATACAGTGAGCGTGGTGAGTATACGAAGGCCATAGAGGAGTACCGCAAATCCCTGGCGGCCAGGCCCGGTACGCCGCAGGTCTATTACGATATAGGGATCGCCTATGCGGCCATGGGCAATATGGACGGCGCCATAACGAACTACAAGATGGCACTGCGGATAGATACGGGCTACGCGGACGCTTACAATAACCTAGGTGCCGTATATTACGGCATGGGTCGGGTAGACGAGGCCATGGGGGAGTACAGGAGGGCCATAGAGTTAAGGCCCGACCACGTGAAGGCCCGGAGCAACCTCGGCACCGCCTATTACGGCCTGGGCCGTCTGGACGAGGCCATAGGGGAGTACAGGAAGGCTCTGGACAGGGCCCCCGACCATGCGGGCCTGTACTTCAACCTCGGGGCTGCTTACGAGGCAAAGGGTTTAACGGGGGAGGCCGCACTGGAGTACGGGAAGACGCTTGAGCTTGAGCCCGGGGACGAGGACGCACGCCGGGCCCTTGAGCGCATTAAGGGGCCGTAAGCGAGCGGGGGGCGTCCGAGGTCATCGGCGGGACGAGACGTACCCTACAAGAGCTAAAGGTAGCGTAAGGTATTGTGTGTAAATAAGCCTTTTTCATGCCCGGTGCCACTAACGGCCGTTCAGAAAGTGAAGCACCATCATGGTGCTAAATTTGCGCTTGCAATCCGTTGGGGCATGTGCTAAATTTATTAACAATTAAGCCTCTTTAAAAAAGTGGGCATTTGCCCACTTTCTTTGTTTGGGGGTAAGGGGTACGGGGTGAGGGGTGGAGGTGTTCTTTGGGGACGAGGGATTTGGAAGAAACGCTGAGGGCCCTGGCCGGACCGCTTGTCGAAGGTATGGGCATTGAGCTTGTGGACGCGCTCTACACCACGGAGAGCGGCCGGCGCATAGTGCGGCTTCTAATAGACAAGCCCGGCGGGGTGACCGTGGATGACTGTAGCCGCGTGAGCCGCGAGTTCGGGACGTTTCTCGACGTGGAGGACCCGGTCCAGGGGAGCTACTCGCTGGAGGTCTCCTCTCCGGGCCTTGACAGGCCGCTCTTGAAAGAGGGGGACTTTCTTCGTGCCGTGGGCCTTAAGGTCCGCATAAGGACGAAGCTCCCCATAGAGGGCAGGAAGAATTTCAAGGCCACCATCGATGGTATCGAGGGTGGCATGGTCGCCTTAACCGACACCGAGGGCAGGCGGCTGGAGATAGAGTTATCCAATATCGACAGGGCAAGGTGCGAGGCGGTGATATGACCGTCGGAGGAGTATGGTGATGTCTTTGAATTTGTCCCACATAATCGATCAGGTCGAGAAGGACAAGGGTATAGACAAGAACGTCCTTATCGAGGCGCTGGAGACCGCCATGGTCAAGGCCGCCGAGAAGAGGTTCGGCATGAATAAGGTTATCGAGGCCCAGTACCAGGAGGATGCAGGCGAGATAGAACTCTTCGTCTTTAAGGACGTCGTTGTCAAGGTCG
>JAZGJJ010000121.1 GCA_036482575.1 Thermodesulfobacteriota bacterium | reverse complement strand
GCCCCAGCCCTGTGTAAGCAGGTAGACCGCTATGGTGGTGGTAAAGTTCCCGGAGTTGGAGTATAAGGCGATAGTGCCCTTGACGAGCGACTCGGACGGGTTGCTCCCCCCGAGCGCCCCGCCTATCCTGACACCGTTCCACGCGTCGGCCACCCCGAGGCAGTTCGCGCCGAAGACGTCTACCCCGTTTGTCTGGCATATGGCCCTTATGGTCCGGCTGTCGGTGAGCGAAACTTTTTCGGTGAGTATGATGACCTTCTTCAGGTCCGGGTTGTGCCTTACGGCTTCGCTGACGCCGTCCTTAACGCCCGCCGGCGGGAGGTAGATTACCGCGGTGGTGAACTTATGGCCCGCCTTCATCCCCTCCTTTATGGAGTTATATACCGGGATGTTCCCGATCTTCGTTTCAAGGGACTGTCCGGACCTGCCGGGGCTCGTGCCGAAGACAACGTTGCCGCCGGAGAAGACGTGGCTCGTGGGGGTCACGGTGCGGCTCTCGTTGCCGAGCATGTTGAGGACGCAAACCCTGTCCTCCTTCGTGGCTATCTCGGAGAGCGAGTTTACTCCGACGTAGTAGGGAAACTTTTTTACTCCTTCTTTATGCATTGGCTCCGTCCTTGTCGAGTTAATGTGTCGCGGCTATCAACTCTTGCCGGCAAGGCGCGCGGCAAGCTTCTTCTTTCCTTCCTTCTCCATCCATCCGTCCATCTTCAAGGCGTAGTTCACGACCTCGCTCATGGCGCTGTCGTGGCCGAATATACGGTAGGGGAGTTTCAGGTTGTCCAGCGTATCCCTCATGTATCCCATGCCTCTTACGAGGTTCGGCCCTCCCCTGCCGATTACGACGAAGAGCGGGGTGGGCCCGTGGGCGTTGAAGTGTTCCCTCAGGGCGTCGGCCATGGCCCTGAAAGTCTCGTATATGTCGGTGTTGTTGGCCTTGCCGCCTATTATAAAGAGCACGTTGGACTGTGCGATCCAGTACTTGAATACTATCCGGGATATCTGGAACATCTTATCGTACGGCGGGTTGCCGCCGAAGTCCGAGGAGATGGTGGCCCTGTCGCCGAGAAGCTCGGTGACGAGCGCGTTCGCCCCGCCCCCGAACGTAGGGGCCGTTATGGTGCCCTCCGGGTTCATGACGAAGACGTCGCTCTGGCCCTGATAGGTCCTCAGTTGGTTTATCTCCTGCTCGAACTCGGAGTAGTCCGAGGCGAAGAGGTGCGGCGGCAGGTCGAGCCTCTTCCAGGCGGGGTCGTCTATGTCGAAGGCCCCCTTGAAGTCGCAGGCCACGGGGATGAGTCTCCCCCTGGGGTTCTTCCCCATCCTTATGGGGTTAAGCTCCAACATGCTCATGCCGTAGTTGTTGTAAAGGGTCCAGAGCCTGGGCAGGTTCTGAACGAGCGGGCTTATTATTTCCTTGGGCGCGCCGAGGTCCTCGAGGGCGTTCGAGACGTGAAAGCTCTTGAGCCCGGTAAGGGGGTCGAAGGGGACCTCCTTTACCTTGTCGGCGGGAAGCTCCTCGATGTCCACCCCGCCGTGGTGCGTGATGGTCATGGTCGTGGTGCGGTAGGCGGTGGAGTCCGCTATGGAGAAGTAGACCTCATGGGTGGCCGGGACGCCGCCCTCGAAGGTCACGCCGTCGGCCTTGGCCGTTGAGTTGCCGAAGGTGTGCTCGGTGAAGTAGAGCCGCTCCTTCTCCTTAAGTGCCGTGGCTATGTCCGAGGCCCTTCCTATGAGGCCGGCCTTGCCTTTCTTGCCCACCCCGCCCGTGAAGATGGGCTTTATGAAGACCTGGCCGCACTTCTTTATGAGGGCCTTTATCTCATCTACGGTCGCCTCCGGACCGAGCACCTCGGTCACGGGGAAGTCGACTTTCTTGAGGAGTTCTTTCCCCCAGAGAAGTCCTGTAAGCTGCATCTGTTACCTCCGGTATTTTTTCCCTTTAGACAGTCTCCAGTGAGACAGCCTCCAGTGCCGCATTAAATGTCGCGCTCGGACGCATCGCTTTTGATACCTTTTCGAGGTCCGGGTGGTAATAGCCGCCGATATCGACGGGCTTCCCCTGTGCCGCGTTCAGCTCGTCGATAATCTTTGCCTCGTTATCCGCAAGTGTCTTCGCCAGTTTGGCGAAACGTGCCTGAAGCTCCGTGTCTTCGGTCTGCTCGGCCACGGCCTCCGCCCAGTAGAGCGCGAGGTAAAAGTGGCTGCCCCGGTTATCCAGTTCGTTAACCTTACGCGAAGGCGACTTGTTGCTGTCCAGGAACTTGCAGTTTGCCCGGCCGAGGGTTTTGGCGAATATTTTGGCCTTTTCGTTCTTCGTCGTGTTGCCCAGATGTTCGAATGACTCCGCAAGGGCCAGGAATTCGCCGAGGGAATCCCACCTGAGATGCCCCTCTTCCAGGAACTGCTGGACATGCTTGGGGGCCGAGCCCCCCGCTCCCGTCTCGAAAAGTCCGCCGCCGTTCATAAGCGGCACTATCGAGAGCATCTTCGCGCTGGTACCGAGCTCGAGGATCGGGAAGAGGTCCGTATTGTAGTCACGAAGGACGTTCCCGGTAACCGAGATGGTGTCCTTCCCGTCCCGCATCCTCTCGACCGAGAGCCTGGCCGCTTCCGCCACGGGCATAATCTGGATATCCAGACCGTCCGTATCGTGGTCCTTCAGGTAAGTATTCACCTTTTCGATGAGTTGCGCGTCGTGTGCCCTGTCTTTATCCAGCCAGAAGACCGCCGGTACTCCCGTTGCCCGCGCTCTGGTGACGGCCAGCTTTACCCAGTCCTGAACGGGGGCGTCTTTTACCTGGCAGCTGCGCCATATGTCCCCTTCTTCCACGGCGTGTTCGAGTATCGCGTTCCCCGAGGCGTCGACGATACGGACCGTTCCGTCACCCGGTGCCTGAAACGTCTTGTCGTGAGAGCCGTACTCCTCCGCCTTCTTCGCCATCAGACCCACGTTCGGAACGGTCCCCATGGTTCTTGGGTCGAAGGCGCCGTGTTTTCTGCAATTGTCTATGGTCTCCCGGTACAGGCTCGCGTAACTGTGGTCGGGGATAACGAACTTCGTATCGTGAAGCTTACCAGCCGGGTCCCACATCTGTCCCGAAGCGCGGATCGCGGCGGGCATGGACGCGTCGATAATTATATCGCTCGGCACGTGCAGGTTCGTAATACCCTTGTCCGAGTTCACCATCGCAATTTCGGGACGGTTCGCATAAACGGCCTTGACGTCCGTTTCGATCTCCGCCCTTTGAGCTTCCGGGAGGTTTTCTATCTTCGCGTAAAGGTCGCCGAGGCCGTTACTTAAGTCGACGCCGAGTTCCTTGATTACGGAAGCATGCTTTTCAAGGGCGTCTTTGTAAAAGACCTTGACGCAATGGCCGAAGATGATCGGGTCCGAGACCTTCATCATCGTGGCCTTCATGTGCAGGGAAAATAAAACGCCCCGCTCCTTCGCGTCTTCTATCTGCTCCTCGAAGAAGTCCGTAAGCGCCTTCTTGCTCATGAACGTCGCGTCTATGACCTCACCGGCCTCGAGCGGCGTGTTTTCCTTGAGGACCGTGACCTTTCCGTCCTGGCCGACGAATTCTATTTTGACGTCCGTCGCTTCGGTCATGGTCGCGGATTTTTCGTTGGAGCAAAAATCCCCGCTGCTCATGGTCGCGACGTGCGACTTCGAGTCCGCGCTCCATTCACCCATCGGGTGGGGGTTCTTTTTAGCGTACTCCTTTACCGCGACCGCGGCCCTTCGGTCGGAGTTGCCCTCCCGGAGGACGGGGTTCACGGCACTTCCAAGGACCTTTGCATATCTGGCCTTGATTTCCTTCTCGGCGTCGTTTTTCGGCTCCGCCGGATAGTCCGGGATGTCAAGGCCGTGCTCCCGGAGCTCTTTAATCGCCGCCTTCAACTGCGGGATTGAAGCGCTGATATTCGGCAGTTTGATGATATTGGCTTCCGGTGTCTTCGCAAGCTCACCGAGTGCCGCCAGTTCATCGGGTATTTTTTGGTCCTCGGTCAGCTTTTCGGGGAAGTGGGCGAGAATCCTGCCCGCGAGAGAGATGTCCCTCGTTTCAACGGAGATGCCCGACCCTTCCGTAAATGTTCGGATTATTGGGAGTAAAGAGCAGGTTGCCAGTGCGGGCGCTTCGTCTGTTTTTGTGTAGCAGATCTTTGTGGACATTTATGCCTCCGGTCTGTTTCGGGGTTGTTTTTTTGTCTCTATCCGGTATTTATTGCCGGGCGGACGTACCCCCCGCGTAGAACGGCAGATTTAATCAAATTTCGTCGGCTTTGTCAAGCTGGAGCCAGCGTGACGCTGGACACAATGTTTAAAGCCGCGCATAATGCCCAATTGGAAGACCGGCAGCGTATTTACACCACCTGCGGTGGGGCGGTTACCGGGACCGGAGAGCCTTCACGAGCGCACAGACAGCACAGAGCCGCATACACCGTTAACCGTGCGGCAAGCACCCTGCGGTGGGGCGGTTACCGGCAAGTGGTAGTCGTCTCGACCCTTATTGCAAATGCGGCACGCATATCCGTTGCAAGTGTGTCACACACCAGACTCTTTGCTACCAATTTTTTCCTTTCCCTCTTCCTTTTCCTCAAAGCAGGGTTTCAGTTTCGCGCGGGTTTCGGAGAGGTGTTCGGGCAGGACCTTGGTTTCGGATAGGACCGGCATGAAGTTCGCGTCTCCCGTCCAGCGCGGCACGACGTGCCAGTGCAGGTGGTCCCCTATGCCGGCGCCCCCGGCCTTACCAAGGTTCAGCCCTACGTTGAACCCTTCGGCGTTAAGCGTCTTTTTTATGGCTGCGGTGGAGTGGACGATGAGCTTTGTGAGGTCGGCCAGTTCCTCCCCGGAGAGCTTTTCGAGGTCGGCCACGTGCCGCTTCGGTGAGATGAGGAGGTGACCGTTATTGTAGGGGTATTTATTCAGGAGTACGGTTGAGAGGGTGCTGCTGAAGAGAAGAAGGCCGTCGTCCGTCTCCCCCTCCGTTTTCCCGGCGACGCAGAATACGCAATCTCCGTTTTTATCTTCCAGGATATATTCGATGCGCCACGGGGCCCAGAGTCGTTCCATGCCTGCCTAACCTACCCTTCCGGGACGGGCTATAACCTGTTAACCCTTTCCTTGAGCTCTTTGCCGGCCTTGAAGAAAGGCACCTTCTTGGCCTCGATGTATATGCCCTCGCCTGACTTGGGGTTCCGTCCCTGGCGGCCGTCCCTCTCCTTGACCTTAAAGCTCCCGAAGCCGCGTATCTCTATCTTCTCCCCACGGGTCAGGCTCTCGGCCATGCTGTTGAACGTGGTTTCCACGATGAGCTCGATGTCCTTCTTGGTGAAGTTGGATACTTTCGAGACCACGGCCTCAATCAGTTCGCTTCTCGTCATGACCTGTAACCTCCTTACCTTAGTGTGCCGGGCGTGCCGGGCAGAAGATACATTACGCGCATCCCGGTCCACAGGTCGGTTAAAGAGCTGCCTATGGAGCCGTTGAAGATTGAGTCGAAAGCCCCCCCCCGGTCCCTCGAATATATAACCGGCGGTTTTTCCTCCAGCCCCGCAAGCTCCGCGCCCGCCGCTATGGCGTCCTCCAACCCCCCGAGCCGGTCAACGAGGCCCAGCTCCCTGGCCTGCGCCCCGGAGAGTATCCGGCCGTCGGCGATGGCCCTGACCTCTTCCAGCGAGAGGTTGCGTCCCTCGGCCACCGCTTCCACGAACTGGCGGTGGACGTCGTCTATAACGTCCTGGAGGAGTTTCTCTTCCTCTCCGGTAAGCTCGCGCAACGGTGAGCCGGTGTCCTTGTACTTGCCGCTCTTTATTACCGAACCTTTAAGGCCGATCTTCTCGAAGAGTCCCTCCATGTTGATGAACTCTATTATAACGCCTATGCTGCCCGTGATGGTACCGGGGTTGGCCACTATTATGTCGCTCGCCGAGGCTATATAGTAGCCGCCGGAGGCCGCCAGCCCTCCCATCGAGGTAACGACTTTTTTCGACCCTTTGAGCCTCTTCACCTCCCGGTGTATCTCCTGAGAGGGCCCCACTCCCCCGCCCGGGGAATCTATCCTCAAGACGACCGCCTTTACGTCGTCCCTTTCTCCGAACTCCCTGAGCCAGTAGTTTATATCTTCCGAGTCGGTTATGATGCCGTTTATGGTAACGACGGCGACCTTGTCCCCGAAAGCCAATGCGGAGTTTCCCGAGAAAAGCGCGAGTATTATGGAAAGGGCCGTTACTGTCAGGAAGAAAACCCCGGCGGCCATGACGAGCCTCTTAACCCAGCCGAACTTCTTACCGGAGTTCTCCATAGGGAGGAGCTACCCTTCTTTTTCCTCTCCGGGTTTTTCCTCTCCGGCTTTCTCCCCTTCGGCTTTTTCTTCCCCGGCCTCGTCTTCTCCGGTCTCACCTTCGGGGCTCTGCTCCTCCGGGGCTGTCTCTTCGGTCGGTTCGGCCACGGCGGCTTTTTCCTCCGGGGCGGCCTCCGGGGCTGTCTCCTCCGGAGCCTCGCTCTTCTCCATGGCCTTCATAATGCTCCTTATGCTGAGCCCTATTTTTTTCTCCTGCGGGTCGACGTTCAGGACTTCTACTTCCACCAGGTCGCCGGGGCCTATCTCAAGGCCTCTTTTTTTGCCCCTGTTCAAGTCCGAGACGTGCACGAGCCCCTCGAGCCCCTCCTCCATCTCGACGAAGGCCCCGAAGTCCGCTATCCCGGTAACCGTGCCCTCGACTATTACCCCGGGCTTATAACGCTCCTCCACGCCGTCCCAGGGGTTCTTTTCGAGAAGCTTCGTACTGAGCGAGAATTTTTGGGCCGCTTTGTCCACGTTCAAGACGGTCGCCTCGACCTCCTGGCCCTTTGAGAAGAGGTCCGAGGGGTGCTTTACCTTCTTCCAGGAGAGGTCGGAAATGTGGACCAGCCCGTCTACCCCCTCTTCGACCCCGACGAACATGCCGAAGTCCGTGAGGTTCTTGACCACCCCGGTGACCTTGCTTCCCGCGGGATAGCGCTCCTCCAGTTCATCCCATGGGTTGGGCTCTATCTGCTTCAGGCCGAGCGATATCCTCCTTGCGCCCGGGTCGACGTCAAGGACCATTACCTCCAACCGGTCCCCTACCTTCAGCTTCTGTGAGGGGTGGCGCAGTTTGGTCCAGGACATCTCGGAAATGTGTACCAGCCCCTCGAGCCCGGCTTCGAGCTCCACGAAGGCGCCGTAATCGGTAAGGTTCGTAACGCTGCCGGAGACCCTGGAGCCGGGGGAGTACTTCTCTCCGGCGGTCTCCCACGGGTCGGGGAGGGTTTGTTTAAGACCGAGCGATATCTTACCCTCCTCTTTGTTGAACTTGAGTACCTTTACATTTATCGTGTCGCCGACCGTCAGTATCCGGGAGGGGTGGTTTACCTTGCCCCAGGAAAGGTCGGTCAGGTGGACGAGGCCGTCTATGCCGCCGAGGTCCACGAACGCGCCGTAGTCGGTGATGTTCTTTACCATCCCCTCTACTATGGCGCCCTCTTCAAGGTTTTCGAGGGTCTTTTCCCTGAGCCCCTCCCGCTCCTTCTCGAGTATCACGCGCCTTGAGACTATTACGTTGTTCTTGCGCTTGTTGTACTTAAGCACCCTGAACTCGAAGCGCTCGCCTATGAGCTTATCCGGGAACCTGGTCGGCTTAAGGTCCACCTGGGAGCTCGGCAGGAAGGCCACTACACCTTTTATATCCGCATGGAACCCGCCCTTTACCCTGCTGATAATTTCCCCTTCCAGGTTTGTCCCCTTCTCACACGACTCGACGATATCCTCCCAGACCTCCATCTGGGCGGCCCTTTTCTTCGAGAGTACCACGTAGCCGTCCCTGTCCTGCATCCCCTCGACGACTACCGCTACAGGGTCCCCCACGCTGACCGAGGGCTTGCCTTCCTCGTCGAGGAACTCGTCAATAGGGACGTTCCCCTCGGACTTGTAGCCTATGTCGACAATGACCGCGTCCCCTGAGATCTGAACCACCGTCCCGCGTACCAATTCGCCCGACCGGATCTGCCGTACGCTCCCCTCGAAAAGTTTTTCGAAGTCCGTCTCGGCCTCTTCGTTGTGAAGTTGAGGCTTATCCTCCATACCGTTTATCAATTCCCTTGACCCCCCGCTTATTATTTACTGGTAACTGCTAGATATATCACAGCCCCATTTAAAGTGCAAACTATTTTAATTCTATAGGTTTTTTGGCCCCGGCGGTTCGGCCAGTGCGCCCACCCTGGCGACGACCTCCCCTATTATCCAGTCGGGTGTCGAGGCGCCGGCGGTTATACCCACCCTTGAGGCCCCCTTGATCCACCCCTCGTCGAGCTCGTCGGCTACCTCTATGTGATAGGTCGCGGGCTTGATGGCGCGGCATATCTCCGCGAGCCTCCGGGTGTTGGCGCTGTTTTTGCCGCCCACCACTATCATGCAGTCCACCGTCCCGGCCAGGTCCATGCTCTCCTTCTGCCTTACGCTCGTGGCGTTGCATATGGTATTGAACACCTTGATCTCCGAGGCCTTGTGGAGGCAGGCGCTGACGATGTCCTCGAGCTTGTCTATGGACTGGGTGGTCTGGGCCACAATGCCTATCTTCTTCCTCCGGGGCATGTCCGCGACCTCCTCGGAGGAGTTGACGACCGTTATGTCGGAACCACCGTAGCTCACGATACCCCGCACCTCGGGGTGTTCCTTATCACCCACCACCACGACCGCGTAACCTTCCTTTTTGAGGAGGGCGACCATCTCCTGGGTCTTTTTGACGAAGGGGCAGGTGGCGTCCACGATATTGATCCCCTTCTTCTCGGCGGTCTCGAACTCCTCGAGCCTCACGCCGTGGGAGCGCACTATAACGGTGCCGCTTTCGATCTCGTCCACGCTCTCCCGGGAGAAGATGCGGGACTCCTCCTCGAGCCGCTTTACCACCTGGGGGTTGTGGATGATGGGGCCGAGCGTGTATATCTCCCCGGCGGCCTTATCGCTGCACGTGGAGGCCATGTTCATGGCCCTCTTAACGCCGAAACAGAAACCGGCCGACTTAGCTACTACTATCTCCAACGTCCAACCTCTCCTTTACTACGGCGAGTATCCTTGCCGCGACTTCCTCCGCCTTCATGCCGCCCGTATCGATAAGGACCGCATCTTCGGCCTTTTTAAGCGGCGAGTTCTCCCTCCGCGAGTCGCGCATGTCCCTCTCGCCGACCGCTTTCTTTACCTCTTCTATGTCGGAACCCCGGAGCGTGCTGGCCTCTTCCAGCTCGCGGTGTCTCCTTCCGGCCCTTACGTCTTCGGCGGCATCGAGGTATATCTTGACGTCGGCGTCCGGGAAGACGACGGTCCCTATGTCGCGCCCCTCCATCACCACGTTCCCCCCGGCCCCGAGCCCTCTCTGAAGGCCGACGAGGAACTCCCTCACCGGCTTCATGGGTGAGACCCTGGAGGCCGCGGCCCCGGCCGACGGCTCGCGTATCTTCCGGGTATAGTCTTCGCCGCCAAAAAATATTTTTTCGTTGCCGTTTTCGAAAC
Source organism: Thermodesulfobacteriota bacterium (assembly GCA_036482575.1). Taxonomy (NCBI): domain Bacteria; kingdom Pseudomonadati; phylum Thermodesulfobacteriota; species Thermodesulfobacteriota bacterium. The sequence continues at coordinate 1,995 of JAZGJJ010000121.1, read as the reverse complement.
GTATATCCGCCCCTTTACAGAACTCCCGAAGCGCCTCGTCACTCTCTATGTCCACGCCCGCCTCGACCGCGCCGACTGCAACGGCCCTGTACATGGCCCCGGTGTCAACGTAGCTAAAACCGAGCTTCCCGGCGACAAGTTTGGATACGGTCGTCTTCCCGACCCCGGAAGGGCCGTCTATCGCGATTACCGGTCCCCGCGTTTTAACCCCCTCCCCGCTCACCGCCGTGCCACCTCGCCGAGGAGGTCGAAGAAGCCTGGGAAGGACACGTCCACGCAGCCCGCCCCCGCGATGGTAACGCCTTCAATGGAGCCGAGCCCCACGACCGACATGGCCATGGCCACCCGGTGGTCGCCGCGGCTCTCGACCGTCCCGCCCAGCACCTTACCACCCATGCCTTTGATCTTGATGCCGTCCGGAAGCTCTTCCACCTTGACCCCCACCGCGCTTAAGGCCCCGGCCATGGCGCTTATCCTGTCGCTCTCCTTTACCCGGAGCTCGGCGGCCCCGGTTATCGTGGTGGTCCCTTCGGCAAAGGCCGCGAGCGCGCAGATTACCGGGAACTCGTCTATGGCCCTGAGGAGTTCCTCCCCGCTTACCTCCACACCCGTGAGGGGTGAGCTCCTTACGAGTATATTGGCTACAGGCTCGCCGGAAATCTCATCCGGGTGCAGCAACTCCACTGTGGCCCCCATCTTCCTTAGTACTTCGATAATGCCGGTCCTCGTCGGGTTTACACCGACCCTTTTTATGATAATCTCCGAGCCCTGCGTTACGAGCGCCCCGGCCATGAGGAATGCCGCCGAAGAGATGTCGCCCGGTACGGATATATTGCAGCCCTTGAGGGAGGTCGCCTTGCTTATCCCGGTCCTGGTGCCTTCGGTCCTGACATCGGCCCCGAAGAGTTTCAGCATGCGCTCGGTGTGGTCCCTGCTCTTCCCCGGCTCCTCCACGACCGTCTCCCCCTCGCCGTAGAGGCCGGCGAGCAGCAGTGCGGATTTTACCTGGGCGCTCGCCACGGGGCTCGCATAGCTTATCCCCTTAAGCGGCGACCCGGTTATATCGAGCGGGAGGTACTCTCCTCCGCCACCGCCGGTTATGGAGGCGCCCATTATCTTTAACGGCTCGACGACCCTCTTCATGGGCCTCTTCCGTAAGGAGTCGTCACCGGTTATGACTGACGAGAAGTTCTGGGCGGAGAGGAGCCCGAGGAGGAGCCTCGCCGTGGTGCCGGAGTTGCCCGCGTCTATTACGCTGCCTGGTTCTTTGAGCCCGTGGAGTCCGACTCCCTTTATCGTAACCCGCCCGGGCTTGCTTATGCTCCGCTGGTCATGCCCCTCGACCTCGATCTCCACCCCCATGGAGCGGAACGCGCCTATCGTACTCAGGTTGTCCTCGCCTTCGAGGAAGTTAAAGACGTTGGTGGTCCCCTCGGCTATCGAGCCCAGTATGACCGCCCTGTGGGATATGGACTTGTCGCCGGGCACGACGACCTCGTCCAGTATCCCGTTAGCGGGAGGGACGATTACGGAATATTCGGCTGCGGTGGTGTTGTTCCCCATAGGTGTCCAGAAGGCCTACTGCCTTTTAAGGGAATCCCTTATCCCCTTGGCCCGGGTAAAGTCCTCTTCAAGCCCTTTGGCGTCCCCGGCCTCGATGAGTGCCTTAAGAGAGGAGACCCTCTTTTCGAATAGTTCCAGCATGTCGACTATGGCGCTCTTGTTAGTCATGCAGACGTCCCGCCACATCTCCGGAGAGCTCGAGGCGATGCGCGTAAAGTCCTTGAAACCTCCGGCGGTGTATTTGAGTATATCTTCGTTCTTCTCTTCTATGTCGGCAATGGTATTGACCATGGAGTAGGCTATCATGTGCGGCAGGTGGCTTATGGCGGCAAGTATCAGGTCGTGCCTTTCGCTGTCCATCTCGACGACTTCGGAGCCCGCAGTCTCCCACATTTTTTTAATATTCCGTAGGGCCGTCCGGTCGGTTTTACC
>JAZGJJ010000120.1 GCA_036482575.1 Thermodesulfobacteriota bacterium | reverse complement strand
CGTCATAAGGGGGGAGTACCTTGACGGCGAAAAGGGGGGGGTCCTTCTCGGCCACAGGCTCGCGAAGAGGCTCACGGCCGAGATCGGCGAGAAGGTCGTCCTGATGATCCAGGCCGCCGACGGCTCGCTCGGCGCCGAGCTCTTCCGAGTGAAGGGGATCTTCCGCATGGGCTCGATCGAGATGGACTCCTCGCTCGCGGTCATAAGCCTCGCCGACGCGCGCGAGATGGCGGTCATGGGAGAGAGTGCCACCGAGGTCTCGCTGCTCCTTAAGAGGCCCGACGAGGTCGGGCCCGCCACGGCAAGCCTCAGGGCGGCCCTCGAGCCGCTCGGATACGAGGTGCTCCCCTGGCAGGAGCTCATGCCTGCCCTGCACGAGATGATAGAGCTTGATGATATCTTCATGTACGTGGTACTCGTTATAATACTGGTCGTCGTCTCGCTCGGGATACTGAATACCATGCTCATGAGTATAATGGAGAGGACGAGGGAGTTCGGCATAATGATGGCGCTCGGCACGAAGCCGAGGGAGATAGTAACGCTCGTCATGCTCGAGTCGTTCTTCCTGGGCCTTGCGGGCGTCATAGCGGGAGCGGTAATCGGCATAGCGGCGAACGAGGCGATAGCCGTAAACGGCATGGACCTCTCCCAGTGGTCCACGGCAATGGAGTTCCTGGCGGCCCTTAACCCGGTCGTATATCCCGAGACGCACGCCGGACGGGTCGTCTGGTCTTCCGCCGTAATATTCGCGACCGCGCTCCTTGTGTCCATATATCCGGCCGTTAAGGCGGCGAGGCTAAAACCCGTCGAGGCCATACACTTCGTATAGGTGGTTGACGATGGTGCTGGCCGCACGGGCAACGGGCCTATACCCCTTGTTGCAGGGCGGCTGTTTCGGGCGATAGGAAACTCAGTCAAAGGGTGATTGGTTATGGAATGCGTAAAGACGATAGGGCTTAAGAGGACCTACACGAGCAACGTCGGCATGCCGGTCGAGGCACTAAGCGGCGTTGACTTCACGGTCGAGAAGGGGGAGTTCCTCGCTCTCGTCGGCCCTTCGGGCTCCGGCAAGACCACGCTCCTTAACATGATAGGCGGGCTCGACGAGCCGACGGAAGGAAAAGTCTTCATGGAGGAGCGCGAGATAACCGGGCTCTCCGGCGGCGCGCTCGCCGAGCTCCGGCTGCAGCGGATAGGTTTTATCTTCCAGGAGTATAACCTTATCCCCGTGCTCTCGGCCGTGGAGAACGTCGAGTACGTGTTGCTGCTGCAGGGAGTGCAGGAAGAAGAGCGGCGGGAGCGGGCCCGGAACATGCTCGATGAGGTGGGGCTCAAGGGGATGGAGGACAGGAGGCCCCGCCAGCTCTCGGGCGGGCAGCAGCAGCGCGTGGCCATCGCGCGGGCCATAGTGGCCGAGCCCGTGCTGGTGCTCGCCGACGAGCCCACCGCCAACCTGGATTCGGTCACGGGCGCCGCGCTCCTGGACCTCATGAGGGAGGAGAACGAAAAGCGGGCCACCACGTTCATCTTCTCCACGCACGACCCGATGGTCATGGAGCGGGCACGGCGGGTGGTGCGCCTTAAGGACGGTCATATCGTGGTGGAGCCGTAACTCCCCCGCCCCCCTCGCCGCCATGCGCAGACTTTCTTCCTATTTTCTTCCTGTCGTTTTTATATTGCTTCTCCTCCCGGCCCCCCGCGCCCACGGCGCGGACTTTTACGGTGGCAAGGTATCGCTAAAGGGGATGTACAAGTCACTCCTTATCGCGGGCGAGACCCCGTCGGGCGAGGAGTTCTGGAGCGATATGAACCGCCTGCGCCTCGAACTCGACCTGAAACCCACGGACTCGCTCCTCCTGAAGGCCATCTACGATAACGAGCTCACGCTCGGGAGCGTGCTCGACACCGCCGAGTTCCGGGCGGCCAGCGAGGCGCGCGAGCAGACCTACTACGACCTGAGCGAGACGGTTACCGACAGGGGCGGGCTCTTCTGGAGGCATACGCTCTACCGGCTCTACCTCCGGTACGCAAAGGACGAGACCACACTTACGGTAGGCCGCCAGCGCGTTGCCTGGGGCCAGGCCCGCATCTGGAACCCCACCGACCTCTTTAACCCGATAAGCCCGATTCAGATAGAAGGCGGCGAGAGGCTCGGCGTGGACGCCGTGAACGCCGAGTACTCGTTCGGGCCCTTGAGTGGTATAAACCTCGTCTTCGTGCCGGGCCGCGAGCGGGAGGAGCGGAGTGTCGGCGCGCGCCTTATGACCAACTTGAGGGGCTATGACCTTTCCATTATGGCCGGCGAGTTCAGGGAGGACGACGTTATCGGCTTCGACTTCGCCGGGAGCATAGGAGATAGCGGCTTCCGGGGGGAGGCGACACTGACCGACCCGGAGGTGGGGGACGACTTTACGAGGCTCGTCCTCAGCTGGGACTATAACTTCGAGAACTCGCTCTATCTGCTTTTCGAATACCTCTATAACGACGGGAACCTCGCCGAGGGCACGCCCTCCGAGTCGACCCGGCGCTTTACCGGAGAGATAGCCACGCGCGAGAAGAATTTTCTCGCCACCGTGCTCGGCTACGACCTGACCCCGCTCGTGAGGCTGCGGCTCAACACCATCTACGACCTGGACGGCACGAGCGTCTTCGTCAATCCGGGTTTTACCTGGAACCTCTTTACCGACATCGACTGGTCGCTCGGGCTTCAACTCTTCGGGGGCGACGGCGGCGAGTACGGCGACTTCTCGAATATTTTCTATACGTCGGTGGAGTGGTATTTTTGAGGGCAGGGGAGGCGGGGCTGTTGAAAAAGTGTCATTCCTGCGAAAGCAGGAATCCAGTTATTTCGAAGGCTTCTGGACTCCCGCGTTCGCGGGAGTGACAGGAATGTTGCTTTTTTCAACAGTCCTTTTTTGTTTGAGCGCAGCGGGTTTTGTGGTAAGAGTTGAAGTAGCCTTTAAGAAGGAGTAGAGCCTATGCCCGCTTCGTCCGTAAAAAGAAAGTCCAAAAGATCCCGTCTCATAGTCGCCCTCCTGTCCGTTGCGGCGTTCCTGCACCTCCTCGCGCCCGCGCCTGCGTATGCGAATTCCGGACACCTTCTTTTCGCCGTCCTGCCAATGGTGTTTATTGTTCTTCTCGTAATCGTCGTTATGGGGGTGGTGCTGCGCGACTGGTACCGGCATAAAAGAAAAGACGACAATGGGCCGGAAGGGCCGTGACCGTGGCCCGTCGTTCGTGTTCGTGAAGGGTCCGTGACGGACAGCAATGATCATCCCCCTTTTCCAAAGAGCCTGCCCCGTACTTGATACGGGGGGGATTGAGGGGGATTGGTTCGTGACGCACTTTCAGTAACTCCGCCCTTACCCCCCATCCCCGATTGACTGTCCCGCGCGGTATTGGTAATATTGGTAATATAGGGGCCGCGAGTTTCAAGGAAGGACTTTTATCATGCCGGAACTTAATGCAGTGGTAACTCAGCGTGTCGAGCTTGCGCCGGGGCTTATCGTCCTCCGGGTAAAGCCCGAGGGCTGGGCCCTGCCGGACTTTATCGCCGGACAGTTCACCGTGCTCGGCCTTCCCGGCTCCGCGCCCCGGATAACCTTCTCCGACGGGGAAGAGCCCGCGCCCGAGCCCGAGAAGATGATAAAGAGGGCCTACTCCATCGCCTCCTCGTCCGTGGAGAAGGAGTACGTGGAGTTCTACATAACGCTCATACGCTCCGGCGCGCTGACGCCCCGGCTTTTTTCATTAAAGGTCGGAGATAAACTCTGGATGTCCCAAAAATTCGTCGGCATCTTCACCCTCTCGCAGATAGAAAGGGAGGACACGGGGGGGAACATCATCCTTCTCGCCACGGGTACGGGTATCGCGCCGTACATGAGCATGCTCCGGACCGAACTGGAGCGCGGCGACAGCCGTTGCTACGCCGTGGTGCACGGCGCGCGCCATTCGTGGGACCTGGGCTACAGGGCGGAGCTACGGACCATGGCGCGGATATGCAAGAACTTCAACTACGTACCGGTCATAAGCCGCCCGGACGAGGAGCCCGCGGGCTGGGGAGGCAAGGCGGGCTACATTCAAGACGTCTGGACCGATGATATAGAGACCCTCTTCGGCTTCAAGCCCTCGCCCGAAGATACGCATATCTTCCTCTGCGGCAACCCTGCCATGATCGAGACCATGACGGACCGCCTCTCAAGCGACGGCTATGCCGAACATACCAAAAAACAGCCAGGGCAGATTCATACGGAGAAGTTCTGGTAGGGCGCAAACCGGCGCCAGCCTGAGGCTGGTAGCGATAACTCCGTACCTCATACCCCCCCGTTCACCCTGAGCCTGTCGAAGGGTGACGGACAGCAATTTTAAAACCCGTGCATCCTGAGCTTGTCGAAGGACGGAGGGCCAAAATGCGCGCCTGCCTCGTCTGACGGACAACTTGCCGGTTTGGTCGGGTGGTCGCCCTGTCATTGCGAGGCCTGCCCTGAGTTTATCGAAGGGAGAAAGAGGGGGAGGGGGGGGTAGAGAAACGGGCGCTGTGGCTATTCTTCTGGTACTATTTGAAGAAGGGTGCGTTATGGAAGGGAAGCGTGATAGCGACCTTGAGGAGAATGGTGACGGTCTGGTGGCGCAAGTCGCCGATCCTATACAAAGAAATTGATTTATTGTGAGGTCAAGGGAGACTTGCTTGGAAATCATCCATGGCTTTTCCAATGTATTCTTTAGGAATTTTAGAAAGCAATTCAAGGTAAGCATCTGCTTCTTCAATGGCGTCTTGCGCTGCGTCAACCGACAACACTCTTTCCATTTTGTAATCTGCCTTTTTTCTTCTAGCACAAAGGGCACCCAAGTCCATACCCAACCGTTGAACAGCATCTATCGATGCACGCTTCAAATATTGCTGTAGGGTATCGTGTGTAATTTGCCCTGCTTTCCTGCGAGAATCAGGGCGACATGTGCTCCAGGCCAAGTCACGGGTTGTAATAAAGCATGCATAGTAGGCCCGACTGACAGCGCTACGGTAAGCAGCCTCATCAGATCCGCTATTCCGCAGAAAGCGAGCTGTAACAAGAAATAATTTGCCATCCATCGTTGCGCACCCTCTGCTGGAAAATACTGATGACCTCATAGACATTTCTATGGCCTGCTTGTATCATAGCTTCACACAGGGCATATCTTTTCTCCCTAAACTCCAATGTCGATAAAGAGCCATGCACCTCCAAAACCAGCATATTTTCTTCCCCATCTTCTGCGGGAAGAAGTTCGATTTCGAAGTCAACACAAGGAAAGAAGTCTGGTACCACAGTCTGCAGCCAAGTTACCCCCTCTTGGAGATGACGTTGTTCTATGAACTCCATGGTTTCTTCATTTAACGTATTAGATACCGAGAAAGCCGCTGCCTTTGTAGCTTTGAAAAAGTGAACCGCATCAGACCAATCCACTTTAAGGCCGGAAAAGAAGTCCAAGGCCCCTTTAAGTTCTTTACCCAAGTCTGCCCGCCGATGCCAGTCGTCGCCCGCGCTCAGTGATAAGGGCACCTCTGGCAACTCGCCATAGAGGGTTAACGGGGTATTATCGCTTACCACAAAATCATTTTCTATGCCTGAGTAGTTAGTCTGAGGAGGAACTATATCCTCGTCGATTGCCAAGTTCGATGTTAGCGTCGCCATAAAGCCTCCGGTAGTATCAAGGTTTGGTGCCCAAACTAACAAGCCCTTCTGAATATTTTCGAAGTGAACCCCAAGTGCCTATATAATCAATTAACTTTCTTGCCCGCTCCGGCAAGTCTATATTGGAAACATCATGGTGAAAGTTGAAAGAAAACTGGATCAAGTCTTTTTTATCTGGACCCGCTATGACCGGTTTTATATCCAACTTCATTCTTGCATCACCGTAATTCTTCGAAAAGTACCTTCCGAACCTTGAATCCATAGCAGAAAACTCCTGAAGCAACTTGTAATCCCCTGCCCCAAATAGAGCTCGGCTATAAGTGCAAAGATCTTGTCCTTTGGGGGGTTCTACATAAAAGTCAAAATTTAAACCAAGTGCCTGATATGGGGTTTCGGGAAGCAACTCAATTGTACGAATAGGTATTCTGCATGGGACTTCAAATTCTCCCTCGACTTTATGGATACCGAACGAGATTTGCATACTGGGAGGCGTGACGAGCACTCGAACTTCCTTTGCCTGGAATTGAGCAACAACTTGAGAAAAAACGCGTGTCCCTTCGATGCTATCCGCACTGATGATATCATTTTTATCCAGCCAAGTTTCTGTAAAGATAGAAGGATTAAAAGATTGTGCTGTTAGAACAATCCCTGAAAATGCATTTTCGATCATAACCAGACCTCCCTTACAGGATACCAGAAAACCATAACAACCGCAACTGATGGTTGTCGCTCAGAGTCTACCCCACCCTCCCCAACCTTGTCAAGGCCCTTGTGAGAGGATACCCTATGGTGTTTTTTTTCTACCCCTAAAGCCACATCTCTCTGTTTTCCTTGTAAAAACCACCTCTTTTAATTATACCCCTTCTTCGATGGCCCCTTTCCCCCTGAATTTTCAAGGGAAATCTGAGGAGAAGGAAAAAGTAAAAAGGTAAAAGGCAAAAAGGGCGCGGAAAGGCCCGTTCACCCATTCGACAAGCTCAGGGCGAACGGGTTCCTTCGACAAGCCTGTAGTGAGCTAGTCGAACTACTCAGGATGCGCGGAAAGGCAGGGCAGGGGAGGCTGGATCCTGAATCGGGGTTCAGGATGACAGGAGGGGAGGGAAGAGGTACGGAGTTACTGAAAGTGCGTCACGCACCGTCACGCGCCGTCGCGACCCCCCCTACCTTGAAAGATGGGCGGATTTAGGGTATAAGGGTATAAATATAGTATTGCTATAAAGGATATACGCCATGAAGAGAAGCAGGGACAGAATACTCAAAACCATCGCGGAAAACCGCGAGGCCATCCGCGCCTTGGGAGTGAAGAGGCTCGGGCTTTTCGGCTCGTGCGCCAGGGGGGAGGAGACGCGCGCAAGCGACCTCGACTTCCTCGTCGAGTTCGAGACCAAGTCGTTCGACGCCTACATGGGGCTCAAGGAGCTCCTCGAAGGGCTCTTCGACTGCGGGGTGGACCTCGTCCTCGAAGACGCCGTAAAACCGAGGCTCCGCCAGGCCATCATGGAAGAGGTGGTGCATGCCCCGGGACTATAAGGTCTACCTCGACGACGTCCTGGAGGCCACCGCCAAGATCCGCGATTACACCTCCGGGCTCACCCTCTAAGGGCTCAAGAACGACTCCAAAACCCTCGACGCGGTCGTGCGCAACCTCGAAGTCATAGGGGAGGCCGTCAAGAAAGTGCCGGACGAGGTACGCTCGCGCCACCCCGACGTCGAATGGAAAAAGATAGCGGGGCTCAGGGACATACTGATACACGAGTACTTCGGCATAGACGCCAACATCATCTGGGACATAGTCCGTACCAAGCTGCCCCAGCTCGAACAGGAAGTCGAAAAAATCCTCTCCGAGTAAAATCGTTGCGCTCGCAATGACCAATCCCCCTTTTCCAAAGGGGGAGGATTATTGCTTACCTTTTACGGACACGCACCACGGTCACGGCTACTTGTCTTCCACGGGTCTTACTACCACCGTTTTATATTCGCTGACAGTCACCATCCCCGGCTTCGCGCCTCTGGGCTTGCGCACGTTCTTAACGTCCGAGTAGAGCACCTCGACCTTTGCCGCCTTGGCGGCCTTGCTGTAGGAGGCGGCCACTGTGGCCGCCTCCTCGATGGCGCTCTTGGGAAGGGGTTCTTTGCCCTTGAACTTCAATAGCACGTGCGCACCGGCAACACCCTTTGCGTGGAACCACAGGTCGCCCGGTTTGCCGAGCTTCTTGACGAGCATGTCGTTCCCCCTGCCGCTCTTGCCGCATAAGATCTCAAAGCCGCCCTTTGAGGTGAACCTCCGTACGGGCTCGGCCCTTACCCCCTTTGCCGCCCCGGCCCCTTTGCCCCGCCCGGTCCGGGGTTTGGCCTTCTCCTTAAGATAGCCCGCCTCGATTAGCTCTTCCCTGAGCGTTTCGATATCTTCTTCGTTTTCAGCGGCTTCAAGCTCATAGGCGAGTTCGTCTATATATTCAAGCTCCTTCCTGGTCACGGGCAGGCGCACCTTCAAGAGCTTTAGCGTGGTCTTGGCCTTTTTCGCCTTCTTGAATATCCGGTCGATATTCTCCTGCGGGCCGAGCCTCTCGTCGAGCGGCACGGCTACCTTCTCCAACGGGCTCTTATAGTAGTCCTCCACCTCGATCTTCGTCATGCCCTTCCTGATATCCTTATAGTTGGCGACGAGAAGCTCGCCGAGCCGCGCGCCCTCGATATTCTTTTCGGCCTCCTTCCCGTCGGCCTCGAGGTTCCGGAGCTTTTTCTTTAACCTCTTCTCCGCGCTCTTTATGGCGCGCCGGAGGGTGCTCCGCCTGGACAGGATTTTTTCGTCTTCGGCGGGTGTGGAGCAGACCCTTTCGGCGGCCTGGTTCCACGTCTCGCCTTCTCCGAGCTCGACGGGCTTTTCTTTTACCTCTCCTTTAAATGGCGGCAGGGGTTCCAGCTTAATCCCCGGCTCGACCCCCCTCATGGAGCCCTCCACGGGAAAGTGCTTTAGCGCATCGAGGACCGTCTCGTTTTCGTCGACCAGTATAATGTTAGCGGACTTGCCCGTAAGCTCGGCGATGAGAGTAAAAGCTTCTCCCTCGGTCTTCTTGAGAGCGACCCTTATAATGCGTTCGCCCGGCGTTTGCGAGACGCCCTCGACGTGCGCGTTCGTGATCCTGCTCCTGAGGAACGCGCAGAAGCGTTTCGGGGTGGGCGGGTTCTCAAAGCGGGAGGCGGTAAGGTGGGCGCGCGAGAACTTCGGGTGCGTGGAGATGAGGAGCCGCTCCTCCCTGCCGCGCCGGAAGATTTTTATTAAAACCTGCCTTTCGTCGGGCTGGTGGATCTTCGAGACGACCCCGCCGCGCATGGCCTCGTCGAGCTCGGCCACCACTCGTTTTAACAGCTCCGGTCCCACCAGCGAAGTGTAACATATTAGAACAGCCCGTAGTGGGCGAATTATCTGGACTTCCCCCCTGGGAAAAAATTATAATAATAATTCGCATTGCATACTTGACAAGCTCCTCCTTTATTGTTATAAGGGCAACATTTGTTAGGGCTCTTTACCGCTTTCAGGAGAATGAATCGCCATCATGAAAGACAGTAAGAGTAAGAAAACCAAGAACAGTCCGGCCACGGGCAACCTCTCGCGGCGCAGCTTCCTTAAGGGCGCGGCAACGGTGGGCGTTGCGGTGACCGCCGGTGGCGTGCTCGCCCAGAAGACCATCAAGCTCTTCCCCACACAAGACATCAAGACAGCTTACATGAAAGACGTCCTCGCGGGAGATACAGTCCTCCGGTCGCGGGAGTACGTCGTCATGACGGATAACGAGAAGCGGGATATCGTAAAGTTTTTCAAGAAGAACTACAAGAGTCCATCGGAAAAGGTTTAACCTGTGAGTGATAACGGTAAAAGAGAAAAAGACCTGAGGCCGACGAAGCTCGCGAAGGCACCGGCGGTTACGTCGCTGACGGACCCGGCCTTCCCCGGACCTACCGGGCATGGCGGCGGACCTTCAGCCGGAGCCGGCGGTTGCGGACCTTGCGGCGGCGGAGCCAGCGGGCTCGGCGGAGAGGCGCCAGGCTCTCGTCGGGACTTCATGAAGAAGACCGGCACCTCGGCCCTGGCGGGCGCCGCGGCGCTCCTCAC
>JAZGJJ010000119.1 GCA_036482575.1 Thermodesulfobacteriota bacterium | reverse complement strand
GCCGTATTTATAGGCCGTTTCGATGGAGTCCGCTATCCGGGCCCGCTCCTTCTCCTTTATAATAACGCGGTCTACTATCACGTCGATTTTTTTAGGGGCTCGTCTGCCCTTGGGGGTCCGCGTCAGGTCGATTAGTTTGCTGCGTACCAGTATCTTTGTAAAACCTTTTTGAAGGAGGTCCTTTGCCAACTCGGCGAAGCTATCCGCTCTCGGGGCTGTGGTGAAGCCTATCAAGGTCGGCGCCGCTGCGTTCCCGGCGTCTTCTTTTGGCTTTGGCCTTGCCGTACGTACCAGCTCGTTTGCCGCCTCGGCGGGTTCAAAGCTCTTTATCGCTTTACCGCATTGCGGGCAGTGGATGCGGCCGACTCTTGAGAAGAGGAGGCGCAGGTGGTCGTTAAGCTCCGTTGCGGTGCCGACGGTGGAGCGGCTGGTGCGTACGGGGTTCTTCTGCTCGACGGCTATGGCGGGGCGGATGTTGTGGATGGCGTCGAGCTCCGGGCGGTCCATCCGTTCGAGGAAGAGGCGCGTGTAGGTCGAGAGCGACTCGATGAAGCGCCACCTGCCCTCGGCGAAGAGGGTGTCGAAGGCGAGCGAGGACTTTCCCGAGCCGCTCGGGCCGACGACGACCGTAATCCTGTTGTGCGGGATGCGGAGCGAGAGGTTCTTGAGGTTGTTCTGCCGGAGCCCTTCTATTACGAGCTCATTCGTGTCCGAGGGGGCCTGGGGCTCGAACGGGAGTATCGCCCGGGCTATTTTCGCCTTCTCCTTCATGCGCGCGTGTAGTATGGGGTTTTTAAAAGCATGGCCAGCTGAAAATTATAACTTATTTAGAAGCGGATTGCCAGAGGACTATGGGGGGATGGGCGGGTGGGAGTTCCCTACTGCACCGGGTCCGTGGGCATCGGGACCGGCTCTATGCCAAGCTCCCTTAAGAGCGTTTCGGTGTGCGGGCTGCCGGTCTTGAGCCACCTCTCGTAGAGACGCAGCACGTCGGTATGGGAGGTCAGGCGGCTCCGTTCGCTCACTTCCGCCAGCACGTCCACGAGCGCGGTGAACTTCTCCGAGAGCTCCAGGAAGAGAGGGGAGCCCTTGCGTCCGAGGTGGGAGGCGAGGTGCTTGTAGGAGGAGGAGCCTATGCCCATGTAATAGTCGATGTCGACTATCCTTCTCTTGAGGCTGTCCGAAAAAAAGCCCGATAGGAAGAGCGTCAGGTCCCCGAGCTCCCTTAAGATGACGGTCCGCTCGGTCGGGCCCGTTTCGAGAGTCTTCAGGAATGTTATCGCCAGGGGCTCTTCGGTCCGGGGGGAGGGGGATAGTGCCCTGTCCCTCGAATCCACGAACTCGGTAAGGAGGTTCGAAAGGTAGAACTCCGCCTCCTCGCTCGTGGATATCTTCTGGTGGGCGATGGCGGCTGTAACGAGCTCCTTGAAGTGCTCTATGGGGCTTACCTCTGTTAGAATCGGTTCGGTCAGCATCGGTCCGGTTCCCCCTTTCCGCCAGAGTTACACTTGTTATATTAATTTTACCGCAACCTACCCCCTATTGCAAGGAAAAAGGTGATTTTCCCGGAAATTTAGCAATCAAGGCCAAAGAGTGCTAAAAATCCCTTGACAAACCGGGTGAGGGGCCCTATATTTGATATTCACCATTCTATAGGAAGGGTGTATACCCGCCGCTAAACTGGCGAAAACATTGAAAAAGGAGGAGAAACGCAGATGAAGATCAGACCGCTTCAGGACCGGGTCATAGTTAAGAGGCTCGAGGAGGAGGAGAAGACCAAGGGGGGCATCATCATCCCGGACAGCGCCAAGGAGGCCCCTGCCGAGGGCAAGGTGGTAGCCGTGGGCCCCGGGAAGAAGGAGGACGGCAAGGTAACCCCGCTTGACGTCAAGGCCGGCGACAGGATCCTTTTCAGCAAGTACGCCGGGACCGAGGTAAAGATAGAGGGCGAGGAGCACCTTATAATGAGGGAAGAGGACATCCTCGGCGTCGTCCAGAAGTAACCTTAACCGACAAACAATCCCAAGGAGGTAATCAGAGATGGCAGCGAAGGAGATAGCATTCAGTCATAACGCCCGCACGGCGATACTTCACGGCGTTAACACCCTGGCCGACGCCGTGAAGATCACGCTCGGGCCCAAGGGCAGGAACGTGGTTATAGATAAGAGTTTCGGGGCCCCGACCATTACCAAGGACGGCGTCACCGTGGCCAGGGAGATAGAGCTTGAGAACAAGTTCGAGAACATGGGCGCTCAGATGTTGAAGGAGGTAGCGAGCAAGACTTCCGACGTAGCCGGCGACGGCACCACCACCGCCACCGTGCTCGCCCAGGGCATCTTCAGAGAGGGCAGCAAGCTCGTGGCCGCGGGGCACAACCCCATGGACTTGAAGAGGGGCATAGACAAGTCGGTCGAGGCCGCCGTCAAGGAGATGGGGAAGCTCTCCAAGTCCATAAAGGACAAAACGGAGATAGCCCAGGTCGGCACCATCTCGGCCAACGGCGACGCCGGCATCGGCGATATAATAGCCGATGCCATGGAGAAGGTCGGCAAGGAGGGCGTCATAACCGTCGAGGAGGCCAAGGGCATGGAGACCGTGCTCGACGTGGTCGAGGGCATGCAGTTCGACAGGGGCTACCTCTCGCCTTACTTCGTCACGGACGCCGAGAGGATGGAGTGCATCCTGGAGGACGCCTACATACTCATCCACGAGAAGAAGATATCGAACATGCGCGACCTGCTGCCCGTACTCGAGAAGGTCGCCAAGATGGGCAAGCAGCTCCTCATAATCGCCGAGGACGTAGAGGGCGAGGCGCTCGCGACACTCGTGGTCAACAAGCTCCGCGGCACGCTCCACACCTGCACGGTAAAGGCACCGGGCTTCGGCGACAGGCGTAAGGCCATGCTCGAGGACATAGCGGCGCTGACCGGCGGCAAGCTCATAGCCGAGGAGCTTGGCATTAAGCTCGATAGCATCGACGTAAAGGACCTTGGCAGGGCCAAGAGGATAGTCATCGACAAGGAGAACACCACCATCATAGACGGCGCGGGCAAGAAGGACGACATCGACGGCCGCGTCAAGCAGATGAGGGCACAGATAGAGGAGAGCACCTCGGATTACGACAAGGAGAAGCTCCAGGAGCGTCTCGCCAAGCTCGTCGGCGGAGTGGCCGTCATAAACGTCGGCGCCGCCACCGAGATCGAGATGAAGGAGAAGAAGGCAAGGGTCGAGGACGCGCTCCACGCCACGAGGGCCGCCGTCGAAGAGGGCGTCGTGCCCGGAGGCGGCGTCACATACCTCCGGATCTTGAAGGCCGTCGAGAAGCTCGAACTCGAAGGGGACCAGCAGTTCGGCGCGAACCTCGTCAGGAGGGCGCTCGAAGAGCCGGTCCGCCAGATAGTGGCCAACGCCGGGCTCGAGGGCTCGATAGTGGTCGAGAAGGTAAGGAACGGGAAGGGGGCCTTCGGCTTCAACGCGGCCACCGAGCAGTACGAGGACCTCGTTAAGGCCGGCGTCATAGACCCGACCAAGGTATCGAGGATAGCGCTCCAGAACGCCTCTTCCATAGCGGGCCTCATGCTCACCACCGAGGCCCTGATAGCCGATAAGCCCAGCGACGATAAGGGCGCACCGGCCATGCCCGACATGGGTGGTATGGGTGGCATGGGTGGAATGGGAGGCATGGGCGGCATGATGTAAAGAGCCGGGGGCTCTTTTACTCAGGGGCCTTTCGTTTCTTAGCTATGCCTGTGGTTATACCAAAGGGTGCCCCGCCTGTTATAGGCGGGGCACCCTTTTTTTGTTATACTTGCATCCTGAGCTATGGAGGATACGGATATATCAAAGGTCGTCTCGGTCTTAAAGAAGGAGATAAAGCGCTTCAAGGTCCCGGCCGTGACCGTGGTCTCCGAGCGTACGCGCGATCCCTTCCGGGTACTTATTTCGTGCCTCTTGAGTTTGAGAACAAAGGATGAGGTGACGGCTGCGGCCTCGGCGCGGCTCTTCGATCTGGCATCCACGCCAAAGGAGACAGCCGCCCTTACGACGGGCGTAATCGAGAAGGCCATCTATCCGGCGGGTTTTTATCGCACCAAGGCCCGGATTATAAAGGATATATCGAGGGAGCTTGCCGAAGAGCACGGCTCAAAGGTGCCGGATACCATAGAGGGTCTTTTGAAGCTTAAAGGCGTGGGTCGTAAGACCGCGAACCTCGTCGTTACTCTGGGTTTCGGCAAGCCCGGCATCTGCGTGGACACGCACGTGCACAGGATTACGAACCGCTGGGGTTATGTGAAGACGAAGAACCCCGAAGAGACGGAAACGGCGCTGCGCGAAAAGCTCCCGAAACGCCACTGGATACCTATAAACGACCTCCTCGTAACCTACGGCCAGAACCTCTGCAAGCCCGTAAGCCCGCACTGCTCGGAGTGCAGGTTGTTTGAGTTTTGCGAGAGGAAGGGGGTTATTAAGAGTCGGTAGAACCCGACCCTTTCATGCGTCGGCGCGGCGGTTACTTCGCCGCCACGACGCACATGTTCATGAAGAGCTCGAAGTACTCGAACCGTATATTCTCCTCCTCGAAGCCGCCCTCGCGGAGCAGAGACACCATCTTCTCGGGGGTGTAGATGTCCTTGTGGTCTTCCAGTTCGACCGGGCTGACGAGCCTGAGCTTCGCCATCACCCGGAGGAGGCCGTCGGTCCAGGCGAGCGGCGTGGTCAGGATAAGCGCTCCACCGGGCACCATGACCCGGCGGACGTCGCCCAGGAGTGAGGTGACCGACCGGGGCTCTATGTGCTCGATGGTCGCGAGCATGGTGACGACGTCGAAGTGGTCTTCCTGGAAGGGGAGGCTGCCTTCGTGTTCGAAGTCGTGGTTTACCAGGGCTATACCGGACCGTGAGAGCTCTTCGCGTATGTCGGGGGTTACGGTCTGGTCGACGCCGAACTTCTCGCTGAACTCCGTCCCCATAAGGAAGAGCGGGTAGCTGCCGCATCCTACATCCAGTATGCGTCCCTTGCGGGAGGCGGGGGGGATGCGGGATTCGGCCTTCTTCGCCCTTAGTCCGGCAAGGAAATTTTCGAGAAAACCATGTCCCCTCGTAACCTTTTTTTTGTCTATACTGGTGCTCGAAGTCGCCATTGATATTCAGCCGGTTTACTCAGGAGGTTCACTCAGCAGGTTTTGGCCAGGCGTTTTGTCGGCCGTTATTATGGAGAGCCCCTTCTCGATCGCCGCCCTTGTTTTTTCTTTCAACTCCCTTTCGTCCACCGGCCCGTCCGGCCCCTTCGAGGGGATTAGCTCGCCGACGTACAGCCTCGCGGTCGCAGGCCTTATGAGCACGCCCCCGAGCCGCATGATATCGCGGGTGCCGCTTATTGCGATCGGCACGATCGGCACGCCGCTCTTTACGGCGAGCATGAAGCAGCCGCGCTTAAAGGGCAGCAGTTCGTCCTTTACGTTCCTCGTGCCCTCGGGGAACATGAAGAGCGAGGTGCCGGCCTTGAGCTTCTCCGAGGCGTCGCTGATGCTCCGGAAGGCCTTCGCCGCGCCGTCCATGTGTATGGGGACGTAGCCGGCGAGCCTCATGGTCCAGCCGATGATGGGGACGTCGAAGAGCCCCTTCTTGGCCACCCAGTGGAACGGTACGGGAAGGTTGGCCTGAAGCACGGGTATGTCGAAGGTGCCCCGGTGGTTGGACGCGAGGATTACCGTCCCGGCGGGTATGTTCTCAAGCCCCCGGACCTCCACCTTTACGCCCGCGAGCATGAGGATTGCCTTGACCCATAAGGTCCCCACCTTATGGACCGTCTTGCCGCTCGGGTCCGTAATGCCTCCGATAAGCGCGAAGACGAAGAGTACGAGCGTTACGGGGATGCCGAGCCCCCAGGTGATAATCGTCCGGAAAATCATCGGAGAATAGTACCTTATTTACGCCGTTTTTGTCAATTTTATGGGCTTGGGTTGAAAAGCCTTGAACTTTAATCTGCCGGGTGGTAAATTAGCCGGGTCGATTAACGCAGCTAAACTATTTCCAATTCCAACCGAAAAGGGGGGGGGTTATGGCAGGAGTAAACAAGGCTATACTCGTGGGGAACCTCGGGGCCGACCCGGAGATACGCTACACGCCGAGCGGCACCGCGGTGGTCAACTTCCGTATAGCCACCAGCGAGAACTGGAAGGACAAGGAAGGGCAGAAGCAGGAGAGGACCGAGTGGCACAGGATAGTGGCCTTCGGGAAGCTGGCCGAGATATGCGGCGAGTACCTCTCCAAGGGCAAGCAGGTCTACCTGGAGGGCAGGATACAGACCCGCCAGTGGGATGACCGCGACGGGAACAAGCGTTACACCACCGAGGTCGTTGCTAACCAGATGCAGATGCTCGGCAGGGTCGGAGACGCCCCGGCCAAGATGCCCTCGTCCGGGTCTTCCTCGGGCGGGTCATCATCGGGGGGATCATCCTCCGGAGGTGCATCATCGGCCGAGGAGCCCCCGCCGCCCGATATGGACGACGTGCCCTTCTGATAAGCGGGAGATAGTTTGAAAGAAAACTGAAAAGCCCCGGTCTTCAATAAGAAGGCCGGGGCTTCTGCGTGATGTAAGGCGCGCTTACTTCTTCATGGGCTTGACCGTGCCTATGTCTATAAAGGGCAGCGCCCCTCCCACGACCTGCGGGAAGTGGCCGTCCCACTTCTCGATGGCGCGGAGCTGGAGGATGGTCGGCGTTATGGTCTTGCTCTGAATCCTCTGGCCCTCGGCCTCGGCCTTTGCGCGGGTAAGCTTCTGCTCGGCCTCGATCTTTATCCTATCGAGGTCCCTCTCGGCCTTGAGCGCGTGCTGCTCGGCGGTCTGCTTGGCCTCAATGGAGTCGTTAAAGCTCCTCGAGAAGGTGAAGTCCACTATGTTGAACTCGTCCACCAGGATGTCGAACTGCGCGAGACGCACGGCCAGGTTCTCCTTTATGACTTCCTTTACCTCTTCTCTTCTGGTTATGAGCTCTTCGGCGGTAAACCGGGCGGTCGCGGACTTGACCGACTCCTGCACCGCCGGGTCGATCACCCTTTCCTTGAAGTAGACCCCTATCTCCTGGTAGACCTTGTTGACCTTATTGGGGTCTATGTGGTAGTTGACCGCTATGGTAGAGGAGACCACCTGGAGGTCCTTGGAAGAGGCCGACGAGTCGGTCTGGGCCTTCTGTATCCGGACGTCTATCGGGATTATGTACTCTATGAAGGGTATCTTGAAGCGCAGCCCCTCGTCCAGGATGCGGTCCTGTATGCCGCCGAACCTGCTGAACACAACCCCCCTCTCGCCCGGCCCGATGGTCTGGAACGACGCGCTTGCGAGAACGACCAGGAGGAATATGACGGCGACCAGGGGAAGCATCTTCGAGCCCTGGGCTAGAAGAGGGCCTTTTTTGAGATCGTAGATTTCACCCATGACAACTCCTTTCTTTTAGTACGCTGATTAAAGTATCCCGAGAGGTTAGCACAGGGGCCGGCCAAAAGCAACAGCCTTCGGTTATCAGTTGCCGGTTCCCGGTTATCGGGTTATGGTTTTTCGCCTTTCACTGATAACCGGTAACGGACAACGGGTAACTGCTCCTGGAGGTGGATTTCTATCGACTTTTACCCTGCTATCCGGTAAACTTTCAAGTTCGGGACATACCGTAGATGCAGCGGAAAGGACTCCATGGAAAAGGTTGAAGTAGTCGCACCGGCGGGGAACCTTACCTCGCTCAAGGCCGCGATAGACAGCGGCGCGGACGTGGTCTATCTGGGGCTGAGCGGCGCCACCAACGCCCGCAACTTCGAGGGGCTCAACTTCACCCCCGAAGACCTGGAGGAGGGGATAAGGTACCTGCGCGACAGGGGAAAAAAATTCTACCTCGCGGTCAATACCTTCCCCCAGGGGGACGATTTTCCGAAGTGGCGGGGGGCAGTGGACCGGGCGGCCTCGCTCAAGGCGGACGCCGTCATACTGGCCGACCTCGGAGTGCTCAGCTACGCGAGAGAGAAGTACCCGGACATAAACATACACCTGAGCGTCCAGGCCAGTTCCTCCAACTACGAGAGTATAGAGTTCTACCGTCGCCACTTCGGAATCAAGAGGGTGGTCCTTCCGAGGGTCCTTACCATCGAAGAGATGAAGGAGCTGAAGGAGAGGACTCCGGTCGAGCTCGAGGTCTTCCTCCTCGGAGGGCTCTGCATCAATATAGAAGGCCGGTGCTATTTGTCGAGCTTTCTGACCGGCGCCTCGACCAACACCGAGGGGGCGTGTTCGCCCTCCAGGTTCGTACGCTTCGAGGGCGCCGAAGAGGGTGTGACACCCAACGGCACCATGACGATAAGCCTTAACGGAGTCCTCCTGAACGAACTCGCGCGCGGCGAGTCGTCTCCATACCCGACCTGCTGCAAGGGCAGATATGTAATGCCGGACGGAAGGAGTTTTTACGCGATGGAGGAGCCCGAGTCGCTTAACGCGTTGGAGCTCCTGCCCTCTCTTATAGGGGCGGGCGTGAGCGCGCTTAAGATAGAGGGCCGCCAGAGGACGAAGAGCTACGTGGCCGCCATGACGGGGGTGGTGAGGCAGGCGGTGGACGCCTACTACCGGGACCCGGCGGCATACGGCGTGGCCGGAGAGTGGAAGAGGAAGGTGCTCAAGAGCTTCGAGGGGTCGAGCCAGACACTCGGCTGCTACGTCGGGAAGTAGGGGGGCGAGGGGGGGGAGGGGGGCGGCCCCCTACTTCCGGGCTACCACTTCTTCTCGCCCGAGTGGCACCTGAAACAGTTCCTTACGGGGAAGGCCACCTTGCCGTGGCAGCGCCCGCAGAACTTGCCCTTCCATATGTCTTTCATGGTTATGGATGAGGCTCCCGCCTGCATCTTGAACATGGCGGGGTGGCATATCTCGCAGCTCAGCCACAGGTTGTGCACGTCGTGAGGAAAGACCACGTCCGGCATGAAGTCCATGCCGGGCCTCATGATTATGTCTCCGGAGAGGGAGGGGGAGAGCGGTTCCTCCTTTTTTTCTTTCTCCCCGGTGATCGAATCGCGAGGTGAGATCAACTCCTCCTTTATTGCCGTGGCCCAGTCCACGAAGCCGAACTTGTCCCTGGGGAGTTGGTCCAACGCTATCATGTCCGGCGAGGGGTCGATCCGGCCGAACTTGTCGTACTTGAGCCCCCCGGGACGCCTGGATTCGAAGCCGCTTCCCTCGACGCCCGCCTCGACGCCTATCTCTACGGACGGTCCGCCCTGCCACTCGGCCCCGTATAGAAGCGGCAGGCAGCAGATGAGGAAGAGCAGGAGGTATATGGGCCTTCTCTTCAGCATGAAATCGAAAGATACCCGAACCGCCCCGTTTTGTCAAGAACAGGGGGCGGGCACTGTTTATAGGCGTGAAAATTGACTTGTTTTCCAGTATCCGCTGGTGCATACTGAAATATTAGAGAAAAAAGCCGCCCCAAAGAACAATCAAGACCAATTGAAAGGGAAAAGATGGAGCTCACCCTCGGCCCCGTGCTCTTCGACTGGAAGAGGGCCGACCTTTTAAAATTCTACGACGAGGTGGCGGATATGCCGCTCGACAGGGTCTATATCGGGGAGGTGGTGTGCGCCAAGAAGAAGGGCCTTTCGCCGAAGGATATAGAGCGGGTCGGCCGGATGCTCGAGGGCGCGGGCAAGGAGGTCGTGGTATCCACCCTTGCCGTCGTCTCGAACGACGAGGAAGTTAGGCTCGTTAGCGAGATGGTCTCGCTCCCCTTCGTTGTCGAGGCCAACGACCTGTCGGCGCTGAACGTGGCCGAAACGACGGGCAAGGCGGAAAAAATATTCGCGGGGCCGCACATAACCGCGTACAACGCCGAGGGCGTGGAGTTCCTGAAAAGCGCGGGTGTGGGGAGGGTCGTTTTCCCGGTGGAGCTTCCGAGGGAGTCGGTAAAGCATAATATCGAAAAGACAGGCATCGACGCGGAGCTCTTCGCCCACGGAAAGGCGCCCCTTGCCTTCTCCTGGAGGTGCTACACGTCGAGGGCCTACGGGCTCGGGAAAAGCGACTGCCGCTACCACTGCTCCGCGCACCCGGACGGCATGGAGATAAAGAGTTTAAGCGGCGAGCCCGTCTTCAACGTGAACGGCACCTCGGTCCTGAGCGCGCGCACCTACACGCTCGTCGAGTTCGTGGAGGACATAAAGGAGGTAGGGGTGAAGGCGTTGAGGGTGTCGCCTCAGTACAGGGATACGGGAAAGGTGGTCGATATCTTCAGGGAGAGGGTCGACGGCGGGACCGGGGCGGAGGCGCTTTTAAAGCTCAGGGCGATAAGCGGTGAGGAGTTCTGTAACGGCTGGTATGCGGGAGGGGCCGGCAAGGACTATACGGGCGTTAAGACGGCTATAGGCGTATGAAACGGGAAAGGGGGCAGTTATGGCGGACTTTATAGACAGGGCGATACTCATAGGGACCGGACTTGAGAAGAAGTTGAAGGAGCTCGTTAAGGAGCTCGAAGAGTCCGGCAAGGGAGAGGAGGGAGAAGAAGGGGAACTCCCCGGCGGCAAGAAACTTGAGAACAAGGTCGTGGACGAGGGGGTAAAGGCCGTAAAGGACCTCCTTACCGTCCTCAGAGAAGGCAAGGAGAAGTTCGAGAAGGAACTCCTGTGCTCGACCGAGTCGCTCGCGGACAAGCTCAACGTGGCTACCATGAGCGAACTGGACGTCGTGAAGGAGATGGCCCGTGTGGCCAGGGAAAAAGTGGACGGGCTCGAGAAGAGGGTGAAGACACTCGAGGGGAAGAAGAAGGCGAAGTAATCGACCTCCGTCCTTATGGGATCCCACACCGTAACGAACATACGCAGGCTCCACAAGATAGCCACGACCCTTATAAGGTACGGCTTCGGCGGGCTGGTAGGCGAGATCAAGCTGTTCCCCTTCCTCTCGGTCATAGAGAGGCTCTTTATCTTCAGGGGCGGCAGGGGGCGGAGCGTACCCGAGAGGATAAGGCTCGTCCTCGAAGAGCTCGGGCCGACCTTCATAAAGCTCGGGCAGGTGGCCTCCACCCGGGCCGACGTCCTGCCCCGGGAATGGGTGGAGGAGTTCAAAAAACTCCAGGACATGGTCCCGCCCTTCCCGTTCGCGGAGGTAAAGAAGACCGTAGAGCGTTCGCTGGGCGCCCCTCTGTCCGACAAGTTCGCTTCCTTTGACGAGACCCCCATAGCGTCAGCTTCCATAGCGCAGGTGCATAAGGCGACCCTTCCCGACGGCACCCGCGTGGCGGTAAAGGTCAAGAGACCGCATATCGAGCACACCATAGATGCCGACATATCGGTCATGTACACGGTCGCCCGGCTCCTGGACCGCCACGTTCCGGCGGCGAAGCGCTACAGGCCCATGGACGTCGTCGACGAGTTCGCGAGGGTCATACACAACGAGATAGACCTCACGGTCGAGGGCGGCAACATGAGCCGCTTCGCCAGGATGTTCGAGGGCGACCCGCTCGTGCATATACCCGGGATTTACTGGGACAGGACCACGGTCGAGGTCCTCACCATGGAGCGGATAAGCGGTACGCCCATGGACGAGGCGGAGAAGATAAAGGCCCTGGGGCTCGACATAAAGGAGGTGGCGGAGAACGGGATAAGGGCCTTCTTCCGCCAGGTATTCGAGTTCGGCGTCTTTCACGCGGACCTCCACCCGGGCAATATATTCGTAAGGGACGACGGCGTGCTCATCTACCTGGACTTCGGCATAGTCGGAAGGCTCGACAGGACGGTCCGGCGCTACCTCGCGAGCATGCTCTACTACCTCGTAAAGGAGGACTACCACAGGATGGCCGTGGTCCACAGGGAGATGGGCCTTATAGGGCGGAACGTGGACATACACGAGTTCGAGGACGCCTTGAGGGATATAACCGCGCCCATATTCGGGAGGTCGCTGGAGGAGATAAACATATCCGCCCTCCTTATGAAGCTCATCCAGACCGCGAGGCGTTTCAACATGAAGCTCCAGCCGAACCTCTTGCTTCTGCAGAAGAGCATGGTCATCATAGAGGGCGTCGGAAGGCAGCTCTATCCGGACATAAACATGTGGGAGGTGGCGAAGCCGCTCATCTATAAATGGATGGCCAGGGAGAAACTCCTCTCTTCCCCCAAGGCCGTTGTGGACAGGGGCAGGGAGTCCGGTGGGGAGTTGCTGGAGGCGGTCCTGGACGTCCCCGGCCAGGTGCACGCGCTCTTCGGCGCCGCCCTGAGGGACGATATAAAGATCGGTTTCGTACACCACAGGCTCGAGACCCTCTCCGATGAGGTCGAAGGGGCGGGCAGGCGGACCTTCATGGGGCTTGTCATGGCGGCCCTTATCCTTGGTTCTTTCATGGCCGCGACGTTCTCGGGCATCGACGCCTCGCGCGTCCTCGGCTTGCCGGTCATAAGCTGGGTGGGCTTCGCCGTATCGGTCGTCCTCGGCGTAAGGCTCTGGGCATGGAGCGGGTGGAGGGATTAGGCGAATGAAGAATACGCATTTCGGAAACAAGGTGGTGGCCGAAGAGGAGAAGGAGGGCCTCGTAAGGGAGCTCTTCACCTCGGTGGCCGGCCGCTACGACCTGATGAACGACCTCATGAGCCTCGGCACCCACAGGCTCTGGAAGAGGCTCATAGTCGGGAAGACGGGTCTAAGGGCGGGTGAGACGGCCATAGACGTGGCCGGAGGCACGGCCGATATAGCGATGCTCATGAAGGACAGGGTGGGGGAGGGGGGGCAGGTGGTCGTATACGACATAAACCGGGAGATGCTGGCCCTCGGCAGGGAGAAGTGCATAGACAAGGGGCTTATTAAAAACATGCGGTACGTGCAGGGGGACGCCGAATCGATCTCCTTCGAGGACAACACCTTCCACTGCGCCACGGTAGGCTTCGGCATAAGGAACGTAACGCGCCTGGAGGCGGCCTTCAAGGAGATGGCGCGGGTGGTCAAGCCCGGCGGTCGGGTCGTGTGCCTCGAGTTCTCTCACCTCTCAAACCCGGCACTGCAAAAGCTCTACGACGCCTACTCCTTCAACGTCATACCGATGATAGGAGAGGCCATAACCGGCAGGCGCTCCGCCTACGACTACCTTGTCGAATCCATAAGGAAGTTCCCGGTCCAGGAGGAGCTTAAGGAGATTATGGAGGGCGCGGGGTTGTTCCGGGTGACCTACCATAACTTTTTTAACGGCATCGCGGCCGTTCACGTGGGGACCAAGGTATGAGCTCCGAGCGGGGGGAGGGGAGGGAGAAGCTCGAAGGGCTGGCCTTCAGGCTGGTCCGCCTGCCGCTCCGGTGCGTGCCGCGCTGGATAGAGGCCATAGGGGCGGGGGCCTTTATCTCCGGCGTGGTCGAGAGGAACCCCCGCTTCAGGGCGCGCCTGAAGGAGCTCCAGGGAAAGGTCTTCCTCTTCGAGGCCACGGACATAGCTAAAAATTTTCACCTCCGCATCACGGGGGATGATATAATGGTGGTACCGAATATCGTCGGCGAGCCGGACGTTACGATGAGGGGCGAGGTGAGGGTGCTGGTCGACCTCCTCCTCGGCAGGGAGGACGCGGACACGGTCTTTTTCTCAAGAAAGCTCGAGATATCGGGCGACACCGCCGTAGCGATACACTTCAAGAACATCCTCGCGGACCTTTAGTCCACCGGCGTTACTTCAGACCCATAGAAAAATCACTGGAGCCCATGGGAAACAGGGTAGAGACAAACCGACGTGTTGTCGCGGCCAGCCTGACGCTCGCCATAGCGGTCCTCCTGGTGGACATCTCCATTCCGCTGGGGGTTGCCGGCGGAGTGCCGTATGTGGCGGTCGTCCTTGTCTCTTTGCAGTCGCCGCGCAGCGGCGTTACCGTCTTTGTCGCCCTACTCTGCTCGGTGCTTACGGCTATAGGTTATTTTTACTCTCCCGATGGTGGCGAGTTGTGGCAGGTCTTTATTAACCGGCTCCTTGCCCTCTTCGCCATCTGGGTAACGGCCGTGCTCGGCCTGAGCATGAAGAGGGCGGAGGAGGGGCGAGGGAAAATTGTAAACGAGCTCCGGACGGCCCTCGAGAACATAAAGACCCTTAAGGGCCTGCTGCCCATCTGCGCGTCCTGCAAGAAGATACGCGACGACAGGGGCCGCTGGATCCAGATGGAAAAGTATGTTCACGAGCGCACCGAGGCCGACTTCACCCACGGCCTTTGCCCCGGATGCGCGGAGAAGTTCAGGGCGGGAGGGGGGGGAGAGGAGTGACGGGCATGGCCGTCGTCCATACTCTTCCCGCAACGGAACGGATAGTTCCACAAGGTGACTCAGGATGAAGGTCTCGGTTATTATAGGCACCACCCTCGCGAGGCGCGATTACCTCAGGAAGTGCCTCGAGAGCCTCTCCAAAGTGGAGGGGGCGGAGGGGGCGGGGGGGTGTTGGGGGAGGATTTCGACGTCGCCGTGGTCTGCGACGGGTCCTTCACGGATGAGCATATAAAGGAGATTGCCTCCCGTCATAACGGCGGTATACGCGTGCTCAAGGCGCCGCATAAGGGGATCTCCGCAAAGAGGAATATCGGCTATACGGGAGACAGGGGGGGAGGTCGTCGCGTTCCTCGACGACGACGTCGTGGTGGACGGGAAGTGGCTCGTCAACCTCAGGAAAGCGTTCTTGCGTGAAGATGTGGATATCGCCGGGGGGCGGATCGTTCCGGCCTTCGAGGCCCCGGTCCCGGATTGGCTTAAGGGCCGGGAGTTCATGCTCGGTGGCTTCACCTACCTGGAGCGTCATGGAGAGGTGCGAGAGAGGGAGAGGATCATAGGGTGCAACATGGCGGTCAGGAGGAGGGTGTTCGACGAGGTGGGCTGTTTCGATGAGAAGTTCGGGGGGGGATCCGGGGTCTACCCTTACGGAGATGAGTCCGAGCTGTTAAGGAGGACTTCCGCCCACGGGTGTCGGCCGGTCTACCTGGACGACGTGGTGGTCCACCATGCAATACAGAAAGAGAGGTTTACAAAGGAGTCTCTTGCCAGGCTGTATTCCACCATGGGCCTTTGCCAGGGGGCGGGTCGTGCCTTGCTTGGAAAGGGCGCGCCGGTGAAATCCCTGGCGAAGCTGGCGGGCTCCACGCTCCGTTATTTACTCACCGGCAGGCTACGCCATCGGCTCTACCTCTCCTATCGCCTGGGTTATATAAAGGGGTTTATGAAAGAGAGACGCAGGGGTTCGGCGGGAGCGGGGGGGACGGGACGCCTAGCCGGGGCGGCCCCCCTGCCAGGCGAATAGAAAGCACTACTCGAACACTACCTCTTTTATGTTCCTGGCCTCTATCCGGTAGGTCCCGAAACTCGTTTTCCCGTAAAGCTTCGCGTCCGCGTCGAACGTGACGGCTACGACGTCTCCGCCGATGAGCATTATCCGGAAGTCTATCTTGTCGTCGTCCGCCTCACCCGCCGAGGTGACCTTCTTGACCTTCTCGAACGGTATGGTGACCGTCCCCTTGCCGCGCGTGGCCGTAAAGAACGTCTTTCCCTTCCAACTGACGCCGCTGCATCTGGTGGAGATGCCCTGACCGTCTATCACCGTAACCCTGAAGTCCACCTCGGGAGTGGGTATGTCCGTGTCGGGCGTGCCGCCCATACCTACAAGCAGGGCCCAGCCGAGGGAGAGGAAAATAGCCGGTAGAACTCTTCTCATATAAAGACCTCCAGTGCTTGCATAAGAAAAGATTATGGCAGGATGCCGTAAAAGTCAAGGGTTTATCGCCTGCCCTCTCCCCGAGGGTAGCGTAAAGTACGGTGTGTAAATAAGCCTTTTTCATGCCCGGCGCCACTAACGGCCGTTCAGAAAGTGAAACACCATCATGGTGCCGAGGCTCCTGTTGACAAAGCCCCCCCTTTCCAATATACTTTTAAATCTTATGGCTACCAGGATACGCTTTGTAGATCTCTATTCCCTCTACGACGATATAGACGCCGACGTCATCGGCAACCTCCTGGAGGGCAGCGACATTTCGTGTATGGTGAGGCAGCTGGAGACGGCGGACGACAGCGTTGATGACGACTCCCTCGGGACGGAGGAGGGGAGCATAAAGATGATATCGGTCGAAGAGGACGGGGTTGAAAAAGCGAAGAAGATAATCGAGGAGGCCATAGCAGGCGGCATTATATCCGGAGGGGGGCAGTTCGTGGCCTGAAGCTCCGCCCCCCCCTCATCACCCCGCCGGCACGGCGAAGGAGGTGTCCTGTGAAAAGTAAAGTATACGGTAGTCCTGGCTGCGGCCTTCGTCCTTGCCGCCTGCGCCGTCAACAAGCTCGAGGTGATAGTCCCGGTCAAGGAAGACCTCGTAATGAAGGCCTTCAACCTGGTCTATGAGAAGGGGATTATGATGGGCTACGATACCGAGAGGGTCGACAGGGACGAGCAGGTCATAGTGCTGGTCAAGAGAACCACGGAGACCGAGTTGCGTATACGCATAGAGCTCGATAAGGAGAAGGAGCTCCCCGAATACAGGATAACGGAGACGCATCTAAGCTCCGAGATACCGGATACGTACCAGTTCGAAAAGGACATGGAGAGTCTGGCGAAGATTATGCAGGAGTGCTGCGAGCGGGTAGAGTAGGGGACCCGTACCGGGTATAGTAACTACGGACCGGCGTCCGGCCGAGGCCGGGCAAAGGTTTTAGGCGGCGGAATACGAGGAGGGTCGATGAAGGTTTTTTCAAGCTCCATAAGGTTGCAGACGTCGGAAAAGACCGAGGAGAGAAATATAACCGACCAGGTGGAAGCGGTCGTCATGGAGAGCGGCATGGAGGAAGGCACGGTCTTTGTCTTCACCGGGCATACCACCGCCGCCCTGCATCTCAATAACGCGGACAAGGACCTCGAGGGCGACTTCCACGACTTCCTGAACGAGCTCATACCCAATAAGCCATCCTACCGCCACAACAAGGGTGAATACGGCCGGAACGCCGATGCGCACTTCAAGGCGCTCCTGGTGGGTAGCGGCGTCACCGTCCCCGTAAGCAAGGGGAGGGTCGCCCTCGGTCAGTGGCAGGCTATATACTTCTCCGAGTTCGACGGCCCCAGGAGCCGCCTTATATCCGTCAAGGTCACCGGCAGGGGCTGAGCCCTGCCGGGCCGCCCGTCAAGAGATGAGAGTAGTAGGGGGGAGCAGGAAGGGCAGAAAGCTCTTTTCGGTTAAAGGTCCCTCGACACGGCCTACCTCGGACATGGTGAGGGAGGCCGTGTTCGACGTGCTTCAGGCGGAGGGGCCCTTCGAAAGGGTGCTGGACCTCTTCGCCGGTACCGGGGCAATGGGCATAGAGGCCTTGAGCCGCGGCTCCGTCGAGGTGGTGTTCGTCGACAGCGCCGCCCGTGCCGCAGCCGTTATAAGGAAGAACCTCGAGGCCTGCGGCTTCGAGGGCGCGGCAAGGGTCCTTAAAAAGGACGCCTTAAGTTCGCTCAGCTATCTCGCCGGGAAGGGCGAAAGTTTCGATCTTGTTTTCATGGACGCCCCCTACAGGGAGGCCTCTCTTGCCGCCGATACGCTGCGGGCGTTGGCCGACGGGGGCGTGCTGACCCCGGGTGCGGTCGTTATTTGCGAGGCGGACCGCAGGACGGAGTTCGATACGGAGGTAGAGGGGCTCGAACTGCTGAAACGGAAACGCTACGGCGATACGGCCGTGTACTTCTTCAGGTATAAGGAAAGGTAGTCTCATGCCGAAACATATCGCGGTATACCCAGGCACCTTCGACCCCATGACAAAGGGGCACATAGACGTGATCAAGAGGAGCTTGACTCTCTTCGACGGGCTTATTGTGGCCGTTGCGGAGACCCCCTCGAAGAAGACACTCTTCGGTGCCGAGGAGCGGGTGCGGATGATAAGGGCGGAGTTCAGGGGCAGCAGGAAGATCAGGGTGGAGAGCTTCGGGGGGCTCTTGATAGACTGCCTCAAGAAGAACAGGGCCAACGTGATACTCAGGGGCCTCAGGGTGATATCCGACTTCGAGTACGAGTTCCAGATGGCGCTTACCAACAGGAAGCTCGCCCCGGACATAGAGACGACCTTCGTTATGACCGCGGAGAGCTACGCCGCCGTAAGTTCGAGGTTCATAAAGGAGATAGCCAGGCTCGGCGGGGACGTACGCCCGTTTGTCACCCCGGCCGTGGCGAAGAAGCTCCGGGAGAAGTTTAAAGGAGGATGATAAGGCCTTCGGACAGGGTAATGGAGATCGAGGAATCTCCCACGCTGGCGGTAACCGCCAGGGCCAAGGAGATGCGGGCCAGGGGTCTTGACGTAATCGGGCTCGCCGCCGGGGAGCCGGACTTCGACACGCCGGAGAATATCAAGAAGGCGGCCCAGAGGGCGATTGAGGAAGGGCATACCAAGTATACGGCCGTCGGCGGCATAGCCGAACTCAAGGCGGCCATAATAGGTAAGTTCAAAGGGGACAACTCCCTTACCTACGCCCCCGACGAGATACTGGTCTCCTCCGGAGGCAAGCACTCTTTCTATAACCTCTGCCAGGCGTTCCTGAACCCCGGAGACGAAGTCATAGTGTCCGCACCCTACTGGGTCTCCTACCCGCCGATGGTGAGGCTCGCCGGAGGTGTGCCGGTAATAGTGCCCACCGACGAGTCCACGGGTTTTAAGATGACCGCCGGGGCCATGGCCGAACGCATAACGGAGAAGACCAGGGCCGTTATTATAAACAGCCCCTCGAACCCCACGGGCGCGCTCTATACGCCCGGAGAGCTCCGGGCCGTGGCCGACGCGGCCGTTAAAAAAGGGCTCCTTGTCATATCGGACGAGATATACGAAAAGCTCGTCTACGACGACGGGAATTTCGTCTCCGTGGCTTCCCTTTCCGGGGAGATAAAGGAGCGGACTATTGTGCTTAACGGCGTGTCGAAGGCCTACTCGATGACGGGCTGGAGGATAGGTTACGGCGCCGGGCCCGCGGAGCTTATAAAGGCCATGACAAAGGTCCAGAGCCAGTCCACTTCGAACCCCGCGTCGGTGAGCCAGTGGGCCGCCGTGGAGGCGCTTAACGGTCCGCAGGGTTCGGTGGGGGCGATGAGGGACGAGTTCGAAAAGAGGCGAAGCGTGATGGTCAAAAGGCTTAACGCCATGGAGGGCGTTAGCTGTGTCATGCCCGAAGGGGCGTTCTACGCCTTCCCGGAGTTCGGGGGGGCTATAGGGAAAAAGACCATAGACGGCAAGGCCATAGACGGCTCGGTAGCTCTTGCCTCATATCTCCTCGATGAGGCCGAGGTCGCGGTGGTCCCGGGGATAGGTTTCGGGAACGACAGCCATTTAAGGCTCTCCTACGCCTGCTCGGTGGATAATATAGAGGAGGGGCTTAAACGGATAGCGGAAGCGCTCGGGCGCCTCAAGTAGTTACCCCTTTTTCCCGGACACCTGTTCTTTAAACACCTCGGCCTCGAAAGTGTATATCTCCGGGGCATCTTCCTTTTCGGCTTCCTTCCCCTCCTCCTTCCATGCCCCCTCGGGCAGCCCTGCCTTCATGCAGGTCTGCTCCAGGAACTCCTCCCGGTCGAAGCCGTGGTCCGTGGCGACCTGCGGGAGCAGCACCCCCCGCAAGCCCCCCTGCATTATGTATATGCCGTGCCTGCCCACCTCTATTTCGTTTACGTCCGCGGTCTTCTTGAGGGGCGTCAAGACGGAGATCTCCAGCTCTATCTCCGGGAGTTCGTCTTCCGTTACCGGTGGGAAGCGGTGGTCGCTCGTGGCGGCCTCGACCGCCATTTGGGCCACGGCCGCGTAGAGAGGCCCGTCGGAGGTAAAGACCCCTATGCAGCCCCTGAGCCCCCCCCTCTTGTGGATGCTCACGAAGGCGCCCCTCTTTTCATGAAGGCTTTTGCTCGCCGCCTCGAATGCCGCTACGCTGTCTCCCCTTACGCGGGACTCTATGGCCGAGCGCGCTATCCGAAGGAGGGTGGATTTGTCCGTTTCCGAGAGTGCCATGGCTTTATACTATGGTATACTAAAAATTGCGGCAGGAGAAGTTAAAAGCCGCTTGACTTTTGCGGGCTAACTTTCTAAACTCCAATGCACCTGAGATGCAACACTCGGAGGTCCGTTTTGA
This sequence comes from Thermodesulfobacteriota bacterium, assembly GCA_036482575.1. Taxonomy (NCBI): domain Bacteria; kingdom Pseudomonadati; phylum Thermodesulfobacteriota; species Thermodesulfobacteriota bacterium. The sequence goes on along the minus strand of JAZGJJ010000119.1, from coordinate 1,379 downwards.
GGAATGTGGAGGAGCTGAAAAAGGAAGTTAAGGCGCTTTTGAAGGAAAAAGACGCCTTCATGCTCGCGCATAACTATCAGCGCGACGAGATCCAGGAGACCGCCGAGCTGACGGGCGACTCGCTCGGCCTCTCTCAGGCCGCCGCGGACTCCGAGAAGTCTGTCATAGTCTTCTGCGGCGTGCACTTCATGGCCGAGAGCGCGGCCATACTCGCGCCCGAGAAGACCGTTATCCTGCCACGGCTCGACGCGGGTTGTCCCATGGCCGACATGATAGACGCCGACGACTTGAGGAAGGAAAAGGAGCTCAGGCCCGGCGTGCCGGTTGTGGCCTACGTCAACACCACGGCCGAGGTCAAGGCCGAGAGCGACATATGCTGCACCTCGGCAAACGCCGTCCGGGTAGTCGAATCGGTCGAGGGTGACAGCGTCTATCTGGTCCCGGACAGGAATTTAGCGCACTACATATCCAGGTCCACGAAGAAGAAGGCCGAGTGGTGGGACGGCTTTTGCGCCACGCACGACAGGCTTACCCCCGAGGAGGTCCTGGAGGCGAAGAAGGATAACCCCGGCGCGCTTTTCGTCTGCCACCCCGAGTGCAAACCCGAGGTGGTGGACCTCGCAGACCACGTCTGCTCGACCTCGGGGATCTACAAGTTCTGCAAGGAGAGCGACGTCCGGAGCTTTATAATAGGCACGGAGATGGGCATCATGTGGAGGCTCAAAAGGGAGAACCCCGGGAAGAAGTTCGTCCTGCCCTCGATGTCGCTCATCTGCCCGAACATGAAGCTCATAACCCTTGAGGACGTGATCGAGAGCCTCCGCGAGATGAAGAACGTCGTGACCGTGCCCGAGGACGTAAGGGTTAAGGCCAGGGCCACGCTCGACAGGATGCTCGCCGTGCCGAGGGATTAGTATCCCTCCTCTGGTCCCCCCCTATCCTCGCCCCCCTAAACCCTCTTTCCGAACTCCGCCACCCTTGGTTTTACGAGGCCCTCGTACTGCGCGTAGTCCATCTCCACGGCGTCGGTGTGGCTGCCTGCGTTGAAGACGATACTCTCGTCTTCGGCAAGCGAGCTCTCCACCATGGTCTCGATGTCGTAGAGGTTCCCGAACGGCGGCTCCGCTCCGGGCTCGCAGTCGGGGAAGAGGGTCTTGAACTCGTCCTCGGCGGCGAGCGCCACCTCGTCTTCGCCGAGGACGTCCCTGAGCTTTCCGAAGTCCACCCTGAGGCTCGCGGGCAGCACCGCCATTATGAACCTCTTGCCGGCCTTTATCATCACCACCTTGGCCAGCTCCCCTCCGGGCACGTGCATGGCTGCCGCCATCTCCTGGGCCGTATAGGCCTCCGGGTGGGAGAGCTTCCTGAACTCCGCCCCC
>JAZGJJ010000118.1 GCA_036482575.1 Thermodesulfobacteriota bacterium | reverse complement strand
GCCCGAGAGGTGCGCGAGCTGCGGGATATGCGTCGGGGCGTGCGAGTACCAGGCCATAGACCTGCCGAACCTTACCGAGGGCGATATGAAGGACGAGATAAAGAGACTCTCCGTGGAGCTAAGGGAGGCAGGGGGGGGAGGGGGCGAGAGGGGCTCGGTATTCGTATTCCTCTGCAAGTGGGGTGTGGAGTCCGGGGCCGGCTCCAAGGGTAGTCCGTTCGAGGACCTCCCCTGGGTCACGGTCATGAAGGTCCCGTGTATAGGGATGGTCCAGCCGCTCATGCTCGCCATACCCTTCGAGGAGGGCGTGGACGGGGTGCTGGTGGCCGGCTGCAGGCCGATAGACTGCAACTACAGATACGGAAACGCCTGGTTTGCCGGCAGGTTCCAGGGCTACCGGCCGCCGGTGGTAAGACGCTCCCTGGACCGTGATAGGGTAAGGTACCTGAGGCTCTCCGCGGTGGAGACCGACGAGTTCGGGGAAGAGCTTGGACGCTTCCATGAAGAGCTTCGGGAAGAGCTCCGGGGAGGGGGGAAGGGCTGATGGCGCTCTATATAAGGATGGCGCTCCTTCTGCTTCTCATCCTGTCTCCGGCGATCTACCTCTCGGAGGCGCCGTACTCGTTCTTCTCGCCCGAGGACGCCGCCATAAAGGTGGCCTTCAAGCACAGCGGCACCAAGGTGGTCGGCTGCGAGGAGGAGGACCTCGTAAAGAGGTCCGGCGAGAAGTACCGCGAGGGACTGAAGGGGACCTCGGGCGTGAGCATGGACTTGAGCGAGATCGGCGGATGCCCCAGGGAAAGGCACCCGATATCGGTCGAGCTCTTCCTGGACGGCAGGAAGCTCCTGGATAAGGACTATGAGGCCATGGGTATTAAGAAAGACATGGCCTCGTACGTGTACGAGAGGTTCATAATCGAGCGGGGCACCCACACCGTGCTCGTCAAGATGACCGACAGCGGCCCTTCCTCCCCGACCGTCTACACCCTCGAGAAGACCGTCGATGTGGCCCCCGCCGAGATACTCGTCATAAGGTTCGACCCGATTTCCAGGCGGCTGGTCATGGAGTAGGGCCCGGATTCTAAGATTTTTTTCAATAGGTCAGCGGCGTAATTACCCTCGAAGCGTTCTTTTTTAGTTGCAAGGGCGCTCTGTATCCCATATAATCCAGGGTGATACGAAGTCCCGGTCCGGTTTTAGCTGCGAGAGTGGCGGAACAGGCAGACGCGCCAGGTTTAGGACCTGGTGGGCAACCGTGGGGGTTCGACTCCCCCCTCTCGCACCAATTGCCGCTTGCCAGGGTCGGGGACTAACTCGGGGAACCCCCAAAAAGAGGCATCTTAATGGATGATATAAAGGTAGAGGTAGAAGACATAAGTCCCGTCGAGAAGAGGCTCACGGTCGAGATCCCTGCCGGGGAGGTCGCAAGCGAGGTGAACGCCGCGTACAGGAGCCTTAAGGCCGACGCCACCCTTGACGGTTTCAGGCCGGGCAAGGTCCCGGAAAATGTGCTCCGCCGGAGGTTCGGCGCCCGCGTAAGGGAAGAGGTCACCGCGAGGCTCATAGAGAGGACCTACCCCGAGGCGCTCAAGGGCAGGGACATCATGCCCGTCGCGCATCCGCGGGTAGAGGTCAAGGAGACGGGCGAGGGTAAGGGGCTTGTCTATTCGGCGACGGTCGAGGTCAGGCCAGCCGTGGAGGTTACGGGCTACAGGGGGATGGGCCTTATCATGAAGCCCGCGGAGGCCACGGATAAGGAGGTGGCCGACGGCCTTGAAAGGCTCAGGGAGAGCCGGGGCGAGTTCCGGGAGGTCCGGAGACCGGCCGGGACCGGGGATATGGTGACAATAGACTTCGAGGGCAAGGTCGGGGGAGAGCCCTTCAAGGGCGGGAGCGCCAGGGACTTTCCCGCGGTCATCGGCGGACTCTCTCTTCTGCCGGGCTTTGACGAGGCCCTTACGGCCGCCAGCGCGGGAGACAGCCGGGAGGTGAAGGCTGACCTCCCGGGAAACTACGCCGACGAGGGGCTTCGGGGTAAAGAGGCGGTATTCGAGGTAAAGGTAAAGAGCGTTAAGGAAAAGGTCCTCCCCGCCGTAGACGACGAGTTCGCGAAGGACCTCGAGTGCGAGAGCATCGAGGAGCTTAAAGAGAAGATTAGCGCCGAGATAAAGAGGGGCAAGGAGAGGAGCGAGAGGGACCGGCTCAAAAGCGAGGCCGTCGAGAGGCTTGTGGATAAAAACCCCTTCGATGTGCCCGGGGCGCTCGTGGACCGCTACCTCAGCTCCATAATGGGCAGCGTCATTGAGAATATGAAGAGGGGGGCCTTCGACCCCGAGGATAAGGGTCTCGCCAACGACCGGCTCGAGGAGAAGTACCGCAAGGTGGCCGAGGCGCGGGCCAGGGGGGACATTATAATCGATGCGATAGCCGGCCAGGAGGGGATAGAGGTCTCCGAGGAGGAGGCC
>JAZGJJ010000117.1 GCA_036482575.1 Thermodesulfobacteriota bacterium | reverse complement strand
GTCACTCCCCTCCCCCTCGCCTTCATCTTCTTCATCCGGAAGCGTCTCCCCCCCCTCCCCCATCTTCTTCCCGAAGGCCATAACCACCACGATGCTTATCCCGTAGAGGAGCATTATCGGACCGGCCATGAGGAGCTGGCTGAAGATATCCGGCGGGGTAAGGAAAGCCCCGACGATTACGGCCAGGAGGAACGCGTACTTCCAGAAGGCCACGAGCCCGCGTGCGTCCACCAGCCCGAGCCTCGAAAAGACCAGGGCGGCGAGGGGGATCTGGAATATCACGCCAAAGGCCACGAGCAGCTTCGTTGCGAACGACAGGTAGAGGCCCATGGAGAGGACGGGCCTCAGCTCCGGGCCGGAAAAGCTCAAGAGGTACTTAAAACCGACGGGCAGGACTATCATGTAGGCGAAGGTGACGCCGGAGGCAAAGAGCAGGACCGAGACCGCGACCACCAGCGGGAGCCAGGCCCTCTCACCCTCGTAAAGGCCGGGTGCGATGAAGGCCCAGCCCTGATAGAGTATCACCGGGCTTGCCGTTATAAGGGCCCCGACAAGACCCACCTTCAGGTAGGTGAAGAAAGGCTCCACCACGCCGGTAAAGGCGAGCGACCTCTCCCCCTCCGGAAGGGCCGGAAGCAGCGGGGCGGCAAGAAGGTCGAAGAGCGCTTCGGAGAAGGTATAGCAGACCGTAAACGCAACGGTTATGGCCACGACCGAGACTACGACCCGGTGCCTGAGTTCCCTCAGGTGCGAGACGAGAGGCATGCTATCCTGGTCCGTGCCTGTCCCCTCGCCCCCCCCCTCCCCCTCCCCCTCGGCCGGCCCCTCTATGCCCTCTCGCTCGCTCACTCCCCTTCTTCTCCGGCGCGCGCGTTCTTTTTGGTGTCGGGGTCGGTGTCGGGTTCGGTACCGGGGTCGCTGTCGGAACGCCCGGATCCGGCGCGCTCCATCTCTTCCTCGTTGGGACGCATGGGCTTTCCGGGGTCGTCTACCCCTGTGTCCGGCCCGGTGCCCGGATAGATGAGATCCCTGTCGATGTCGTGTACGCTCCTCTTGATCTCGCCGGTGGCCCTCTTGACCTCCCCGAGGGCCTTGCCTATCTTGCCCATGAGCTCCGGGAGCTTCTCCGGGCCCACCAGGATAAGGGCGATGACGAGGATGACTACTATCTCTGTAAACCCTATTCCGAACATATCGCCTCCAACGCGCGGTCAGCCCGCCTGCGGCGGCACGACCATCACGGGCCGGTCGGCCTTCCTTATAACCCGCTCCGTGGTGCTGCCGAAGAAAAACTTGTCCACCTTACCCCTGCTCGAAACGCCCATCACTATGAGGTCTACATTCTCGTCCTTCGAGAACTTGAGTATCTCTTTATAGGGCTCGCCGTCGAGGACTCGCATCTCAAAAGCCTTGAGTGCCTTGAGCCTTACGGAGCAGAACCTCTTCAGCATTGCCATTGCCCCTTCCCTCATCTCCCCTTCGAGCTTGTCGAAAGAGAGGTGCGGCACGTAAAAGCCCGCCGCGTCATTCCTAAAGTCCACCACGTGTACCACGTAGAGCTTGGAGCCGTGCCGCTTCGCAAGAGAGCGGGCGCAGGAGAGCGCGTTCTCCGATACGGCGCTGAAGTCGGTCGGCAGAAGTATCCGCTTAAAGTTCCCGGCCGCTTTCACTCCCTTTCCTTTTTTCCCCTTTTTTTCCATTTTTTCCATTTTTTCCTTGTTTCCCATTTTTTTTACCATATCGTCTCCTCAGTGGGAAGATTTAATCGCCGGTCGAGTGCCGCTCGGGACAAGCTTATATCATAACAAAAAGAGCCGCCTTTTCAACTCCTTTCTCAACCCATATGGCTCGCATGATTGAATTGACGACCGGCCCCGGGCGTGCTAAAATCTTGGTATGTATTGTTCCCGACACCCAAAGAGGTTCGGGCGTACGCATTGTTTTAACTGCGGTAAGGCCCTCTGTTTCAGATGCGCCTCGGAAGGGGCGGGGTTCTGCGGCCCTGTTTGCAAAACCATTCACCGTGCCCGCGGATTCGCGGGAAAAGTCCTCGGTAAGCCCTTAATACGCACCCTCCGCTCCCTTCCGTCACGCGTCGTACCGTTTATAGAAAAGCACTCCTTCAATCTTTACGTATCCGCCTATATAGCCGGTGAAAGGTCTTTGGCCTCCTCGGCACGCATGGCCGGGGCCGCCGGAAGCGGCCTCGCGCGCGGGCTCGTGTACTCCGCCTCGGCCGCCGTGCGCGGCCTCGGTAAGAGTTGGCGCGCCGCCCTGACGTTCACCTTCCTCGCCGCGGCCGTGGCCGTGGCAACCGTCTGCCTCTCGCTCCACTACGGCGGGTACGCCCTGAGGTTCGCGCTAAGCGCGTGGGTGGTCCTGTGGCGGGCGTTCGTGGCCTGCGTATCGGCCGTCGCCTACGGCGTGGAAAAAACCTTCCAGGCCGCCTTCGCCCTCATATACTTCATAACGTCCGCGGTTGCGTACTTCATCCGCCTCTCGCTCCGCTGCTGCCTCCACGCACTGCGCCTCCTGCTCGACGGAGCGGCGCTCGCATGGAGGGCGCTCGTCTTCTGTATATATGCCGTCTTATACGCCGTAGGAAAATCCTTCAAGGCCGCCTTTGTCCTCGTCTCTCTGGTCGCGGTCACGGCCGCGGCCTTCATCTACCTGTCGCTCCATTACGCCCTCTACGCCCTGAAAATTCTGCTGAGCGGGCTTGTAGCCATATGCAGGACTTTCCTGCACGTACTGGAACGCGCGCTGGCCGTACCCGAGCGCATAGCAAGGGCGGTTATACGGCGGCTCCACGACCTGAAACCCGACCCGGTCTTCGGCCACCTGAGGGCGGCGCCCGTACGCTCCGGCCTTATTATGAGCGTGGCGACCCTCTCCATGCTGCACTTCTCCACCGATATCGACGTAATGCCGATTTCCATCCTGGAAGAGACAAGGCAAGAGGCCGCGTCCGTGGAAACAGTGACGATAAAGGACGCGAAGACCGATACCGTAAAGGTAAGCCCTTCCCCTTCCTCCGCCGCCCCTACGATGGACAAGAAGGCCTTTCGTAAAGAAACGCAGGCAGCCCCCAAAACGGCCCTTATAAAAAGGGTTCCCATAAAAAAAGAACAACGGGAGGCGTCTTACCCGCCCGACATAAGGAGGGGGAACCCCGGTGACGTAAAGGTGTCCATTACCTTCGACGGCGGAAGCCGGGCCAACGAAGCCACGGCCATCCTGGGCGCCCTCAGGGAGAGGGGGATACAGACCACCATCTTCCTTACCGGCGAGTTCATAAAGGACAACCCAGGGCTCGTGATAACGATGGTAACGGACGGCCATGAGATAGCCAACCATATGATGAGCCACCCCCACCTCACCAGCTACGGGGAGGACTTCCGCCACAGGACGCTTCCCGGCGTTACGAAGGAGTTCATGGCGAGCGAACTCCGGGAGACGGCCGATATCTTCACCGCCGTTACGGGCGAAAGGATGGCGCCGCTCTGGAGGGCCCCGTACGGGGAGGTAAACGGGGAACTCAGGGAGTGGGCCTATCAAGAGGGCTACATACATATCGGCTGGACCTCGGACTACCGGAGAAGGGAGAGCCTCGATACGCTGGACTGGGTCTATGACAGGACGTCGGAGCTCTATCTCACATCCGAGGAGATAAGGGATAAGATATTCGGCTTCGGCAGGGACCGGGGGGGGCTCGGCGGCGGTATAATACTCATGCACCTCGGGACCGAGAGGGCCGAGGACAGGCCCGCGGGCAGGCTCGGGGAGATACTGGACGGCGTTATGGAGAGGGGCTATACGTTCGTCAAGGTCTCAACGCTTATCGGGGGCAGCGAAAAAATAAAGGCGCTTCTACGGCAACCCGACAAGGTCGCCATGCGGCTTCCGAAAGATACCATTCGATAGGTTAACGGCGCCGGGCCCACGCCAGGCCCACGCCGGGCCCACGGTAGGTCCGGCGGCAAGCCCACCTCGCCCCTTAAAGCTCCAGGGACTTCACCCTTTCGACTACCCCCTTCCTTATCTCCTTCGGCTTCGGGAGGTCCCTTACGACCTTGCCGTCCTTTATAAGGGTGGTGAGGGTGTTCTTCCACATCCCGCCGCATTTACAGTGGTCACGTTCGGTCCCCAGGGCCACTACCTTTCGCTTGCCGCAGCTCTCGCAGATAAGGACGTCCTTCGCCCCGGACCGCTTCCCCCTCTTGGCGAAGGGCTTTCCCTCCATCTCCACTATGTCCATGGAGAAGTCCACGACCGGGGCGTTACTTATGCACGTCCCCACGCCGAAGGCATCCACCAGCGGCTTCAACTCCATTACCTTCTCCTCGTCGAGGCCGCCGCTTGCGAAAAGCTTTACGTCTTTAAAGCCCCGGAGGTCGAGCTCCCACCGGACCTCTTCGAATATGCGGTAAAAATCCCCCCTCCTCGACGCTGGCGTGTCGAGCCTCACGGCAAAAAGTTTTCCATCCATTCCCTCGGCCACCCTTAATGCCTCGAACTTCTCGTCGTTGAATGTGTCTATGAGGGAGACCCTCTTGACCTTCTTGTCTATGACCTCGTCGAAGGCCTTTGTCGCCTCGAGCGTATCCCCGAGGATGAGTATAAGGGCGTGCGGCATGGTGCCTACGGCTTCGATCTCCAGAAGCTCGGCGCTCGCCACCACGGCCACCCCGTCGCATCCGCCTATAAAGGCGGCCCTCTCTATCATCGGCGCTATGGCCGGGTGCATGCGTCTGGCGCCGAAGCTTACGACCGTCCTCTCTCCCGCGGCGATCCTCATCCTTGCGGCCTTCGTTGCCACGCCCGAAGCCTGGCAGATAAGGCCGAGCATCGCCGTCTCGAAGACGCAGAACTCCCGGTAGTTTCCCTCCACCTCCATAACCGGCTCGCCGGGCCTGAATATCTCGCCCTCTTCAAGGGATCGGACGTTCACCCCCTTCCCCTCCATCAGGTGCGCGACCTCCTCCACCCCGGCCAGCACGGCCCAAGGCCAGCCGCAGGGGAACTTCTTCGCGAAAAACTCGGCCCTGACCCGCTTGTCGATTCCTTTGGCCTTCAGTATTTCAAGCGTCCTGGCGAAGTAGACGTCCGTTACCTTGCCGCTCCTTATCTCCTCGGGGTCGGCTATGTGAAAAACGCGCTTACCCATACCTTAAATCTACTGCGAGTTTCCCCGGTTGTCAACAACACTCTGGACACTTTCCTTCTTTCTCACGAGCTCCCCCCTCTCTCCCCTGAGGAACAAAAGGAGCAGCATGCCCACGACCAGTATCAGCGAGCCGACGATTATGAACCATATGCCCGGGTCCCTGTTTATGGTGAGGACCGCGTAGGTGCCCATCACGTAATCCAGGAGCCTTATGGTCCTGTTGCCGAGGCTTACCTCTCCGCCGGGTTTCGATACGGGCATAAAGGCCCGCTCGCCTTCCGGCGAGACTATCACCTGAAAGGGGTTACGGTACTCCGTGGAGCGCGAATAGGGACGGCCGTCTTCGGTAAAGCCGAGGTCGGGATAGAGGGTGCCGAAGACGAACCTCTCCCCGTCCCCGGTCTTGAACGAGCCCCCGAACTCGGCCTCCACCACCTCTCCGTCCACCCCCAGCCGAAGGCCCGTGGGCATACGGCCGTGGTCGAGGTAGTAGAAGGCAATGCCCTCATATATAAAAGGACCGTTCAGCTCTATGGTTCCGGTACGGAACTCTTCCCCTTCTCGGAGCAGCGTAACGGTGGTCTTCATGGAGTCCATCCGCCCACGGGTGTCAACTTTCACGTCCACGTCGTCGAGGCGTACCGAGAGGCCGGGGTTTTCTGGTACGGGGAAGGGCTCCCCCTCGAAGACGATATTCCCCGGAGAGCGGAAGCCGTACATACTGCCCACCAGATGCCCGAGAAGGGCCACGAGGAAGCCGACGTGTACTATCTGCGGGAAGAAAGCCTGCCAGCGCTTTTTCTGTTTGACTATGGAGTAGAGCTTGTCCGCGGTGCAGACGACCGTATTCAAGGCAAAGAGGGCGGTCAGGCCGACGAGGATGTATATCCAGAGGCTAAGGCCGGGGTCGTCCTTGCCCGTGGTAAGGAGCCAGGGCATGAGGAGCGCCTGGTCGAGCGGGCGGAAGAAGTCGGGGCGCTTCATGGCAAGGAGCGACCCCCATACGCTGTCCATGCATATGAGGGCCGCAAGCGTGACCGTAAGCCCGGGGGCGGTAAAGAAGTTCCATATACGTCTCATAAGGATTGCATCTTCTACCATACGGGGGTGGGGGTGTCAATACCGGGACGGGAGGGGGGGGTAACCTTTACAGAGGCGGCCTGACTGTGGTATATTTTACATTGTAGACCTGCAAAGGAGGGCACTTATATGCAGACGGCAAAAAGTGAGGTCGGAAAACTTCTTGAGAGCCTGCCCGAGGACTGCTCGCTGGAAGATATCCAGTACCATCTGTACGTCCTTCAAAAGGCCGAGCGAGGCCTGAAGGACGCCGAAGAGGGCCGGGTCCGAACGCAGGAAGAAGTCGAAAAGATGATGTCGAGATGGCTCGAAAAGTAGTCTGGACCGATGAAGCCGTTGCCGACCTCGAAGCGCTCGCCGAATATATAGCAAGGGACTCCGGTTTTTACGCGGCCGCTTTCGTTCGAGAAGTCCGTGACGCAAGCAGGTCGCTCAACGAACTCTCCGAAAGGGGCCGCGTCGTCCCCGAACTCTCCAACCCGAACATCCGCGAACTCCTCGTAAGGGAGTACCGCCTCATCTACAGCATTGAAAAATCCCGCGTAGCCATACTGGGCCTCATTCATGGGAAAAGAGAGCTTAAAAGGCTCAAGGAAGAGTAAAGCCTGACGGGCTTCCGGCACGAGCGTGGCGCCTACTTCGCCGAAAGTATCCGGTCATACACGTCCAGATGACATTTCGCCATTATTTTCTTGGTGTAGTGGGTCCTGACGGTCTGCCTTCCCGTGTTGCCAAGCCTTTCCCTTGTCTTGTCGTCCGTGAAGAGCGACCCGATCCGCGAGGCCAGCGCCTCGAAGTCCTTTATCCCTATCAGGTAGCCGTTGATATCTTCCTGGATTATCTCGGGCATCCCGCCGGTCCGGGTTACTATCATCGGTTTCCCGGTGGACAGGGACTCGAGCATCGTCAGCCCGAAAGGCTCCGGCACGCTCGAAGGATAGACGCATATTTGGGCGAGGCTGTAAAGCTCCGGCATCTCCTGGAGCGAATAGGCGTTGATGAAGACGTGTTCCTTTAAATCGAAGATCTTTACCAGGTCGACAAAATAGCCGACCTCCTTTTCCTGCGTAAGTGCCCAGTCGATAATATTTTTGGTCCCCGCCATGACCAGAAGTACGTCCGGGAACCATTCCTTAACCATCCTTATCGCCTTTATGCTCACGTCGCACCCCTTGGCCATTCCCATCCTCGCGGGGTGGAAGACTATCTTTCTGCCCTCCAGCTCGGGGAACTTCTTCAAGATGTTCGTGGGCTTTACGTCCGGGCTGAAGAACTCCGTATCGATCCCGTGGTGCACGACCGTTACGTTCCGCTCCTCACACCCGGCGCCCATGAGCTCTTTCTTGATGTAGTGGCTGACGGCTATTATATGGCTCCATTTTATCCCTCTCGTGAGCTTGAGGAACAGGATGTCGTCCCACACGTTATGCGCGGTGAGGACGAGCGGTATGCCTCTCTGAGACGTAGTCTCCTCCAGGATCTTCGCGTGCGCCTCGCTGAAGTAGTGCATGTTGTGGACGTGCACGATATCCGGCCCGACCTTGTCGAAGAAGTCGTTGAAGGTCTTTGCAATCTCTTCTTCAAGACCTTCAAGGCCCCTCTTTACAAGCCAGTTAAGGTCAAGGAGCGGCGTACGGTAGACGGCTACTCCCTTAAAATCGTCTTCCTCCTTTTCCCCCTCCACGGACCCCGTCAGCAATCCTACCTTGTGTCCCCTCTTGACGAATTCCGGAAGCAGTATGGTAAGGTGCGTCTCCACGCCGCCTATTATCGGGGGGAACCCCCAGTGTATCTGAGCGATATTCATCTCAAACCTCCTCGTTTATCAATAAAAATCCTTGATCTCATAGGGGACTTTCTTTATACGTTTTTTCCGGAAGGTGACTTTCTTGTTGGCAGGAAGCCTCTGCGAGACACCGTAAACCCTGACCGGCAACTGCTCGGACTTGCGTCTTGAACGGAAGTACAGACTGACCTTTTCCCGGTCCATGTCCACCGAGATATCGAAACCCCTGAACCTGATGGAGATTTTAAAACCCTTCCAGTGGGAAGGGAGCCTGGGATCGAAAGACAGGACCCCCTTCCTGATCCTGATGCCCGCAAAGCCGGTTACAAGGGCCTGCCACACACCTCCCAGCGAAGCCGCGTGTATCCCCATGTCCGTATTCCCGTATATGTCCTTCAGGTCGGCATATGCGGCCACATCGAAGTAGTGGCATGCCTTGTCTTCCTCTCTCACCTCGGCGCCGACGGCGGCATGGACGGAGGCGCTGAGGGAGGACTTGTGCAGCGTCCTCTCTTCATAAAAGAGGTAGTTTTTCCGCCTGGTCTCCATGCTGAAAGAGTCGGTCAGAAGGAATAAGAGCATTACCACGTCCGCCTGTTTGACGTATTGCGTCGCCATGATATCGTGTATGTTCTCGGGATAGCCGGGCATGGAGTGGTGGTCGGGTTTCGGCAGGGGGAGTTTCTTCTTCTTCAGGTACCCCTCGAACTGCTCTATTATTTTCGTCTTTTTCGAAGTCGGGACATAGATAGCCGAGGCGACCTCTCGCCATACTTTGAACTCGGACGCCTTGAGGTCGATTCTCCCCATGAGTTTCTTCATCTCGGCCGGGTATCTCCTATGGAAGGTCCTGTAAAGCTTTGAGGCCACCCTCAGGTTCCATTGAGCCATGAGGTTCGTAAAGGCGTTGTTGTCCACGCCCTCATGGAACTCGTCCGGTCCTATCACGTTCTTAATCTCGTACCTCTTCTTTTTCCCGTTATACTTCACCCTGCTCGCCCAGAAGCGCGCCGTTTCAAAGACCATCTCGAGCCCGTAACGGAGCATGAATTCCATGTCGTTTGTCGCGAAGAAATAATGGACGGTGGTGTAGGCGATGTCGGCCGTAATATGGCACTCCTGCTCCATCGTCAACACTTTCTGTATCTTTCCGCTTCCGTCCTTATACCATGAAGGTGTCGTCTCCTCCCCGGTATCCGCGGATTCCCACGGGAACATAGCCCCCTGGAAGCCCCTTTCCCCGGCGAGCTTCCTGGCCTCGTTAAGCCTGTGATACCGGTACATCAGGAGGTTCCGTGCGACGGCGGGCTCGGTATAGATAAAGAAGGGTACGCAGAATATTTCCGCATCCCAGAATATATGTCCCCTGTAACCCTCTCCGGTCAAGGCCTTCGCACCTATGCTCACGTCGTCGCATTCCTCCGTGGCGGCGATGAGCAGATGGTAGATATTGAAACGTACCGCTCTTTCGACATGCGGGTCTCCGCATATCTCGATATTCGCTCTCTTCCACCTCTTCTCCCATGCCTTGCGGTGCTCACGGACCAGCCCGTCGAAACCTTTCTTCGCGCTTCCGGCCACGGAATCCAACGCGGTTCGCTTCGTCTTCTCCACGGAGGCGCCGGGAGCGGTGTAAAACGACAGGTAGTTGGTTATGCATACGGTCTCCCCTTTTTTCAGGTGAAGCTTGAACGTCCAGTCGGGAGCGGCGTATGTCTTCCTGCCTTTCTTTACAATGACCTTGCTCGCGTATGCAATCAGGCTCCCTTTCTCGACGGTCTTTACACACAGGTAGTTGCTATCGCCGGAACCCCCGGCTTCGATAACGCTTATATGCTTTTTATCGCCTTCCGTAACGAGCCCCTTGTTTACGACCGAACTATCCACGGCGCTTGTAATGGTAAGGTCGGCATCCTCGTCCAAAGGGGTGACATAGATCCGCATCACCGCTACATTCTTGTCGTGCATGCTGAAAAAACGCATGGACTGGTAGTCGAACCTCTTTTTCCTCGCATTCGAATATACGGTGCGCCGGGTCAGGATACCGCCGCGCATGTCAAGGGTGCGCTTATGGTCCAACACGTCCATGGCCACCACGCCGAGCTTTTCTCCGTCGACACTTATCCTGAAGTCTATGGGGTTCGGCGCGTTGACGATCTCGGGGACCAGGGCCCTGGTCCCTTCATACAGGCCGGCAAAGAACGTCCCCGGACGACAACCGGGAGGGTTCTCTTCCAGTATGCCGCGGCTGCCTACATAGCCGTTGCCCAGGGTAAACTGTGTTTCACAGACGTTCTGCACGCCGGGGTCCCAGGCAGTCTCGAATATCTGCCACTGAATACCTGACAGGTAGCTTTCGAAATGGTCTTCCATCTTCCGGTTAGCCCTCCTCGAACAAGGATAGAAGTCTATCGTAGTTTACTTCCCCCAGGTCGCTGACGACCGTATCGGCCGCCTTAAGCCCCCGGGGGTCGCTGTGGCGGTCGACCCCCACGCAGAGCATCTTTGCCCGTTTCGCGGCCTCGACCCCTAGGACCGCGTCCTCGAACACCACGCACTCCTCGGGTTTCATGCCCAACCTCTCGGCGGCCATAAGGAAAACCTGGGGATGCGGCTTGCCCTTCGTGGTGTCATGGCCGCTTAACTGCGTATCAAGGAGTTTTATGACCCCCGTCTTTTCCAGGATGTAAGGGGAGTTCTTGCTCGATGATATAACCGCTATCTTGATGCCCTTGCTTATCAACCCCTTCATCAATTCCACGGTCGTCTCGAAGACCGGGACTTCACCCGCATCCAGGTATTCGAGGAAATAGTTCTGCTTCTTGTCCATTGCATCGAGAAGCTCTTCCGTGGAGAGATCTGTCAGAACGGCCCTGGCGCCGTCGCTGCGGGGGATGCCGTCAACCTTTTCCTTGTAATCCTGAAGGGTAAAATCCTTGCCGTACTCTCCGAACATCCGCTTCCACGCCTTGAAATGCAAGGGTACCGTGTCTACCACGACACCGTCGAGATCGAATATTGCCGCCTTGAATTGTCCGCCCATTATTTTCCAGACCCACCTTTCCCTTTTTTGAGACCGGCCTATACGACCCTTTTAAAGTTCCACACTCGTCTCCCACCATCCATTCTATTGCAATACCCCCCGTTTTTCAAGATAGTTCTGTACGCGGCCCGTGACGGGCAGCAATAACTCCGTCCTATTCCCTCCCCACTCCCTTGGTCTGTCATTGCGAGAAC
>JAZGJJ010000116.1 GCA_036482575.1 Thermodesulfobacteriota bacterium | reverse complement strand
GGCGGCCACCCGGAGCGTATAGGCGTTCGAGACGGGATTGATGAGTTCTCTCTTGAAAAGGGTCCTCGTCCACGGCCTCGTAAAGGATTGGCGCTCGATATCGAGGGCCTCATCGAGGTCCACTTCGGTCATGGGGAGAATGGTATGACCGGTCAGGATATGTCGGGCGGTATGCAACGCTCGGGGGGCTACCGGCGGCTTCGCGGGTCGGTCCGGGACTATCTACTTCTCGTTGGTCGCGAAGACGAGGTGCCAGAAATCTATCTTCTTCAGCTTGTACTTCCTGTCGATCCTCAGCCCCGATTTGATAATGAACTCATCGAGACAGAGGTCCGACCTCCAGCCTATCTTCTTGCTTATGGGGGTTACGACCTTTTCCATCCCGGCGACGAGCTTGTTCCTGCTCTTGAAGTGGTTCACGATGACCACCTGCCCGCCGGGCTTGCAGACCCTCCTCACCTCTTGCATCACCTTGTAGGGGTCGGGCACCACGCTCACCACGTGCGAGGTAAAGACCATATCGAAAGAGTCGTCCGGGAAGGCTATTTCCATAGCGTCCATCTCGACAAGCTCGACGTGGTCCATGCCTTCGGTCTTGATCTTTTTCCGCGCCTTTCCGAGCATCTTCTCGGAGAGGTCTATGCCGATAACCTTACAGTACTCCGGGAAGAGAGAGAGGGACAGCCCGGTCCCCACGCCCACGTCCAGCACCCTGTCGCCGGGCTTTATCTCCATGGACTCTATGGCGTGCCTTATCCTTGGGTAGAAAAGCCTCTTGAAGAGAGTGTCGTATACGTCCGAATATCCCGCGTATACTTTTTTTATGGATTCGACTTCCGTCATGTAGCGTACCGTGTGCTAACAACTCCTTACAGGTCCTTCACGTATATCAACTTGTCGTCGCCGGGCTTGAAGAACCCCTTTATCCTCGCTTCTTCCCTGAAACCGTTTTTAAGGTAAAAGCCCCTGGCCTCCTCATAGGCCGGGAGGCTCGAGGTTTCGGCCATGAGCATCCTCCCGCCCTCGGCCGAGACCATCTCCTCTGTGCGCGTGAGGAGCCCTCCGCCCACCCCCTTGCCCCTGTGGGCGGGGTCGACCAGTATCCAGTAGAGGTCGTACGCCCCGTCCGAGAGCGAAGCGGCGCCGTAACATACATAGCCCACCGGAAGCTCTCCCACCAGCCCCTCCTCTACGGCCGCAAGGAAGAGGTAGTCGTCCTCGGAGGGGTCTTTCAAGTATATATCAAGAAGCTCTACGGCGCAATCCCTTTCCTCCTCCGTAAGGTTATCCGTCCGCCTTATTATATCCACTATGGCGGCCCTGTCCCGCAGTTCGACCTCTCTGATAGGTATCACGCCTGTGGGGTCTCTTCGGTCGTGGGGGGGGTAAGTTCTTCCTCCGCGCCCGGCTCGTTATATCTGGCCTCCGCGGCCATCACGATCTCTTTTATGAGCTGGTGGTAGTCGAGCCCCGTGCTCTTCGCGGCCCTGGCGAGCCCCGCGTCGCGAGAGATATCGGGGTTGGGGTTCACCTCGAGGACCCTTATCCCGCCGTCCCCGCCCACGCGCATATCTACCCGCGCGTAGTCCCTGCACCCTATGGCCCGGTAGGCCCCCAGGGCGACCCGCTCGAGCTCCCCCCTTAGCTCTTCCGGCACGTCGGCCGGACATACCGGGGGGGTCTTTATGTAGAGCGGGCTTACCGTAATCCACTTCGCCTCGTAGGAGACTATCCGGGGGAGCCCCTCGGGATAGTCGGAAAAGTCTATCTCCGAGAGGGGCAGGGTCCTCGCGCCCTCGCCGTTGCCGACGACCGATATATTGAACTCCCTGCCCTCTATGTACTCCTCCACTATGGCCGGCTGGTAGTATTCGGTAACGACGTAGTTCACCCTCTTCTCGAGCTCCGCCGCGTCCTTTACCACGGCGCCGATCTCTATGCCGATGCTGGCGTCCTCCTTCAGCGGTTTTACTATAAGGGGGAAGCCGAGGGCTTCACAGTCGTCCGGCGGCGCCTTTTCGACCACGCGATAGTCGGCCGTGGGCACGCCCCGGCCCCGAAGTATATCCTTTGTACGGCCCTTATCGAGCGCGAGGGCCAGGGCCACCGGGCCGCTCCCGGTGAACTTCAGGTCGAAGAGCTCGAGCATGGCGGCCACGTTCATCTCAAGGTCGCTCTGGCCGAAGGCCCCCTCGCAGAGGTTGAATATCATATCGTCATCGCAGCTCCTCATCTTGCGTATGAACTCGTCGAGGTTGTCGGGCCTCAAGGGCGAGAGGCTCACCTTGACCCCCTCCCTCACGAGCGCACCGCCTACCTCTTCGACGGTCTCGGTTATGTCGCCGAACTCCATCTCTTCCTCGTCCACCTGGTAGCTGTCCGAACCGTCGTCGTTGAATATTATCCTTACCTTCTTTATCATTCCCTTGCCGTCCATTATATACCGTACCTCTTCCTGGCGATATCCACGACCGAGTTTACGAGTTCGGTAAAGTCCATCCCCTCGGCGCGGGCCGCCTTCGGAAAGCAAGAATTCTGGGTGGGGTCGGGCAGTATGCCGGGGAGCGGGTTAAGCTCGATAATGTTCGGCTCGCCCCCGGAATCGAGCCTCACGTCCACCCTGCACCAGTCCTTTACGCCAAGAGCCCTGTAGGCCTCCTCCGCGATCCCGGCTATCCTCTTCCTCAACCCCTCGTCCACGTCCGCGGGACAGGTGAATATATCCAGCGGCGCCTCCGGGCGGTCGAGTATCCACTTGGCCTCGTAGGAGTAGATGGGGTTGATGTCGGCGGGCAGCGCGGAGTGGTTTATCTCAACGAGCGGAAGGGCCCGGAGCTCCCTGCCGTTACCCATAAGCGCAACGGTAAACTCCCTGCCGTCGAGGTACTCCTCGACGAGCACGGGCTGGCAATACTCCTCCAGGGTCGAGGCGACTTTCCGCCCTAGCTCTTTCCCACTGCGGACGAGCGAGTCGTTCCTTATCCCCTTGCTCGACCCCTCATAGAGGGGCTTTACCATGAGCGGGAAGACGAGCCCCACCCCCTCCACCCCCCCCTCGGTGTCGTTTCCTGTGCCGCTTAGGACGGTAAAGCGCGGCGTGGGCACGCCCGAACAGCCGAGCACCTGCTTTGCCCGGGCCTTGTTGAGGCAGAGCGATAACGTAAGCGGCGCGGAGCCGGTATACGGGATCCCGAGCATCTCCAACACCGAGGGTATGTGCGACTCCCTGCTCTCGCCGGTGAGCCCCTCGGCCATATTGAAAACGAGCTCTGGCCGCAGCTCCCTGAGCCTCGGGTAGGCGTCCTCGTCGGCCTCCACGAGTGTGACCTCCTCGTGCCGCTCCCCGAGTGCGCTGCGAATCGCCTCGATGGTCTCCCGGTCGTCCCACTCGGCGTAGTGATCATCCTGGATGGGCGGAAGGGGGGAGGACCCACCGGCCGCCTCGTCCCCCTTCTTTATGTTACACGTAAGTGCGAGCCTCATGATGCGTATCCCTACATGACAAAGACCGCGGCCGCGATTACGGTGGTATACCGCCCGTCACCCTTTACTATCACCGACTGGGTTACGTTCGTGGTCCTCACGATCTTGTCGCTTATCCTGTATATCTCTTTCTTCTCGTCCCATCCAAGGTTCTCATCGAGCTCTATGCCGAGGGTCGAGGCGAGCATGGCCGCGGCGAGGTCCTCGGCGTAGTCCCCGGCCACGGTCTCCGTCTGGCCGTATGCATGGTGCTCGCTCAGGTAGCCGTAGAGCTTTTTGTCCGTAGGTATGGCGCAGCCGACAGAGGCTGCCATGAGCCGCCGGGGCTCGTTACTGGAGAGCTTGCTCATCACACAGAAGATTATCTGCCCGGGCGCGAACTTCTTAAGGCCCTGCGACTTGGATACCACCTTGCAGCCCGGAGGGAATATGCTCGAGACCTGCACCAGGTTGAACTTCTCTATGCCCGCATCCCGGAGCGCCAGCTCGAAGGACTGAAGCTCTTCCTTGTGGGTCCCGACCCCTCTCGTAAAGAATACCCTTTTGGGAACGTATATCATTCTTTTGGCCCTCCGCTTTTATCCTTTATCGTAGTACTCGTTTATATAACCCATGAGCTTGTAGGTAAGCCTCGCCGCCAGGAAGTCCGGGGCCACGTTGCCCTCCATGGGAGATAGCTCCACCACGTCGAAGCCGACGACCTTCTTCTTTCTCGCAACCTCCCTCAAGAGCCCGGTCACCTGGTACCAGCCGAGCCCGCCGGGCTCCGGCGTGCCGGTGGCGGGCATTATCGAAGGGTCGAGGACGTCGAGGTCGATTGTTATAAAAACCTCGTCGCTTAAAGCGGCCACGACCTCGTCTGCCGGTATGCCGCCCGTAACGTCGGCCGCGTAGAACGTCCTGACGCCCGCCCCGGCCTCTGAGCCCATAAACCGCGCCTCCTCCCCGCTCATGGACCTTATCCCCACCTGCACGAGCGGGCAGAGCTCCTGGATCCTCCGCCCCGCGCACGCGTGGTTGAACGGGCTGCCCTCGTAAGAGTCCCTCAGGTCCGCGTGCGCGTCGAGCTGGAGGACCGAGAGGGCCGGATACTTTTCCTTAAGCGCCAGAGTGAGCCCGACCGTAACGCTGTGCTCGCCTCCGAGGAGAACCG
>JAZGJJ010000115.1 GCA_036482575.1 Thermodesulfobacteriota bacterium | reverse complement strand
TAGGACGCGGACGGCAAGCCGGTCGAGAGCGTCGAGGAGATGTTTCAGCGGGTGAGCGAGAATATCGCCAAGGCCGACTGTAATTACGACCCGGACTCGGACACGGAGGCCGTAGCCGGAGAGTTCTACGATATGATGGCCTCGCTCGAGTTCATGCCCAACTCCCCCACGCTCATGAACGCCGGCAGGGACCTGCAACAGCTCTCGGCGTGCTTCGTGCTGCCCGTGGGCGACTCGATGGAGAGCATCTTCGAGGCCGTGAAGAACACCGCCTTGATACACAAGTCCGGCGGGGGCACCGGTTTTTCCTTCTCTTCGCTCAGGCCCTCGGGCGACGTCGTCGGCTCCACCTCCGGTATATCCTCCGGTCCGGTCTCCTTTATGACCGTCTTCGACAGCGCCACCGAGGCCATAAAGCAGGGCGGCACCAGGAGGGGAGCCAACATGGGAATACTCCGGGTCGACCACCCGGACGTCATGAACTTCATAACCTGCAAGGTGGATAACGATAAGCTCAACAACTTCAACATCTCCGTCAGCATCACCGAGGAGTTCATGGAGGCCGTGGAGAAGGACGAGGGGTATGACCTCAAAAATCCGCGCGGCGGCGAGGTGGTCGGCAAGCTCCGGGCGCGCGAGGTCTTCGATAAGATCGTCGACATGGCGTGGAAGAACGGGGACCCGGGCATCATCTTCATAGACAGGATAAACAGGGACAACCCCACGCCGAAGCTCGGCCCGATGGAGTCCACCAACCCCTGCGGCGAGCAGCCGCTCCTTCCCTACGAGTCCTGCAACCTCGGCTCCATAAACCTGAGCCGCATGCTCAAGAAGAAAGGCAAAGGCAACGGCAGCGGCACGCGGGGCTTTGAGATAGACTGGGAGAGGATCGAGAGGACCACCAGGAAGGCCGTGCACTTCCTCGATAACGTAATAGACATGAACAACTATCCCATAGAGGAGATAGGCACGATGACCAGGGCCAACAGGAAGATAGGGCTCGGGGTCATGGGCTTCGCGGACATGCTCATAAGGCTCGGCATACCCTACAACTCGGAGGAGGCCGTGCGGGCCGCCGATGACGTCATGGGCTTCGTGCAGGCCAAGGGCAGGGAGGCCTCCAACGAGCTTGCCGAAAAGAGGGGGGCCTTCCCCGAATTCGACGGCTCCATCTATAATAACGGCACAGGGAACGGGAGGCCCGTGAGAAACGCCACGGTCACCACCATCGCCCCCACCGGGACCATATCCATAATGGCGGGATGCTCCTCGGGCATAGAGCCGCTCTTCGCCCTCGTCTTCAAGAGGACCGTCATGGAAGGGACCGAGCTCATGGAGGTTAACCCGCTCTTCGAGGAGGTGGCCCGAGAGAGGGGCTGCGACAGCCCGGAGATACTCGAGGCTATCGCCGAGACCGGCGGGCTCCACGGCGTCGACGGCGTGCCCGATGACCTGAAGAACCTCTTCGTTACCGCCCACGACATAAGCCCGGAGTGGCACATAAAGATGCAGGCCGCGTTCCAGAAGTACACCGACAACGCCGTCAGCAAGACCGTCAACTTCCCGAACGAGGCCACGACCGAAGACGTTGCAGCGGTATACTCGATGGCCTATAACCTCGGGTGCAAGGGGGTCACCGTCTACCGCGACGGGTCAAGGGACGTTCAGGTTCTTACCCGCGGCAAGGAGAGCGGTAACGGCGCCGTGGAGGAAACGGACGCAGCCCCCGCCCCCGCCGCAGCCGTCGGTACGGCCCCCTACCACAAGCCCAAGCCGCGCGGCGAGGTGGCCTTCGGCATAACCAAGAAGATGCAAACCGGCTGCGGGAACCTTTACGTGACCATAAACCAGGACCCCGAGGGCAAGCCGTTCGAGATATTCACCCAGATGGGGAAGGCCGGGGGCTGCGCCACGAGCCAGTGCGAGGCCACGGGCAGGATGGCCTCGCTCGCGCTTCGCGGCGGCATAGAGCCCGAAGAGATAGTAAAGCAGATGCGCGGGATAAGCTGCCACCTTCCCGTGGGCTTCGGCTCGGATAAGGTCGCCTCCTGCTCGGACGCTCTGGCGCAGGCAATGGACTGGTACCTCCGGTACAAGAGGACCGCCGGCAATACCGTTGCGCTCGGCGGGGACCCCTCGGCCCTTACCGACACAAAGTCCAAGCTCGAGTTCACCCTGGCCTTAAGCCGCGGCGCCTGCCCCGACTGCGGCGGCACCGTGGAGCACGT
>JAZGJJ010000114.1 GCA_036482575.1 Thermodesulfobacteriota bacterium | reverse complement strand
GGGGAGGGGGGGGAGGGATGAAGCTGCTTATAAGGGATATCATCGAGGCCACGGGCGGGAAGCTCCTGGCCGGCGCCGGCACCGGCCAGGCCGAGGGTGTGTCCACCGATACGAGGACCGTCAGGCGGGGGGAGCTCTTCTTCGCCCTTAAGGGGCCCAACTTCGACGGGCACGGCTTCGTGGGGGAGGCGGCCAAAAGGGGGGCCTCGGGCGCGGTCGCGGCCGCGGTGGTCGAGGAGGGGATGCGGGACGTGTTGGTCAAGGACCTGCCGACTTCCTTTAACCTCATAGCGGTCAAGGATACCCTGACCGCACTCGGGGACCTCGCGGGCTTTGTAAGGAGGAGCCGTCCCGTACCGGTCGTGGCGATAAGCGGGAGCACCGGCAAGACCACCGTCAAGGAGATGCTGGCCTCCATACTCTCGACGACGAAGAGCGTACTCAAGACCGAGGGGAACATGAATAACCTCGTGGGCTTGCCGCTGACGCTTTTCGGCCTGAGCGACGTCCAGGAGGTCGTGGTGGTTGAGCTCGGCATAAGCGAGCCGGGCGAGATGGAAAGGCTCGCGGAGATATGCGGCGCGGACGTGGCGGTCGTTACGAATGTCGGCAGGGGGCACCTCGAAGGGCTCGGCTCGCTCGACGGCGTGGCCGAGGAGAAGGGATATCTCTTCCGCTCGCTCGGCCCCAGGGGGACGGGGGTCGTTAACGCGGACGACCCGAGGGTGATGAAGATCGCCGACCGTGCCGGACTTAAGGGCGACAGGATGATTACCTTCGGCCTCGCCGGCTTTGCGGAGGTCAGGATAAAGTGCTTTTCACGCAACGGCGCCAACGTGGCCAATACAATCGATACGGTATATGAGATACGCGGCGAAGATGTCGAGGTCAGGCTCAACTCCCCGTGGTCGTGCAACGTCTATAACGGGGCGGCCGCGGCCGCGGCCGCCCTCTCGCTCGGGGTGAGGGTGGATGAGATACGGGAGGGGCTTACCTCTTACCTCCCCATGCCCGGCAGGATGGAGGTCCTGGATCTCGACGGGCTCACTGTATTCGACGATACCTACAACGCCAACCCCGAGTCCGTAACCGCGGCACTCAAGACCCTTTCGAGCGTGGGGACGGGCCTGAAGGTGGCGGTCCTCGGGGATATGCTGGAACTCGGGAAGGTCTCCTCGGAGGCGCACCACGAGATCGGGCAGCTCTCGGCGGAACTCGGACTGGACGTGCTCTTATGCGTCGGGGAGTGGGCGGCGGCGATAAGCGAGGGGGCGAGGGACGGGGGCATGGAGAAAGAAAACATACATTGCTTCGATGACAACCGGGGGGCGCTAGAGATGCTCCGCTCCTCGCTCGGAAAAGGGGATACGGTCCTCATTAAGGGTTCAAGGGCCGTCAGGATGGAAGAGCTGGTGGAGGGCTTGAAGGAGGAACGGTTGGGGAAAGCGGCACGTTCAAACGGTTTATAAGGAGAGGGGCTAACATGGAGCCGATATCGGTATTTACCATAGGATACGAAAAGAGGAAAATTGAGGACTTCGTTGAAAGACTCCAACAATTTGGGGTTAACGTTCTTATTGATGTTAGAGAGGTTCCGGCCAGCCGAAAACCCGGGTTTTCAAAAAATAAACTCAAGGAGTATCTCGGTCGGTTCAATATAATGTATGTGCACACGAAAGAATTAGGAAGCCCAAAGGAATTGCGGCAGAAACTCTATCAAGACAACGACTACGACTATTTTTTCAAAGAGTATCGGAAGCATCTGAAGACACAGATGAGCGTTGTCAGGGACTTGTATCTTAATACTATAGTTCATGGGGTTAGCTGTTTTATGTGTATGGAGAAAGAACCTTCTGATTGCCATAGGAAGATAGTGGCCGAGAAGATTAAGGAAGTGGACGGCAATGGGCTTATAATAAAACATTTATAGGGGGAGTCATTGCTTTGGGAAACCAAACGAGTTCTTGTGGCTGTTAAGGCTTACCCGAATCCGAGCAAGAAGTACGGGGAAACCGTTTGCGTTGCCGGTGTAGATATTGATAGCGGGGAATGGAGAAGACTTTACCCCATACCTTTTAGAGACTTGGATAGTGCTGAAAGGTTCAAGAAGTATAGTGTGATCGAGGTAAAAGTCTCAAAGGCAAAAGACGATGCGCGGCCGGAGAGTTTTAAGGTCGACATTAGCAACAAGATAAACGTGGTCGATGTGTACGATACAAGCAATGGGTGGGAGAAGAGAAAGAAGGTGCTTTTGCCTACCGTCTCTGCCTCGTTGTGTGAAGTTTATGGGGAGAGTAAAAGCAAGGACAAATCTTTGGGCATGTTTAGGCCTCATAATATAGGTTTTCACTGGAAGGTGGCCAGGAAAAAAGATCAACAAGAGAGGAAGAGTTGCTATGCGCAACTTAGCTTCTACAACAAAAGAATGGAGGCAATAGAACCCATACCGTATGACTTTAGGTATTCTTTTTATTGCCAGGGTGAACCCGGATGTGCAGGCCATACTTTGCCTATAATCGATTGGGAAATAGGTCAAGCGTATAGGCAGTGGCGAGGGAGATATAAGGATGAAAACACTTTGTTGGAGAAAATAAAAGAAACGTGGCTCGATAGAATATGCGCAGAGAAGAACGACATCTATTTTTTCGTGGGGAATTGGCAAAGGTTCAGGGATAAGTTCATGATATTGGGTGTGTTTTATCCTCCCGCAGGGACGGGATAAGGAGAGGGGAAAAGTGCTCTATCATTTTTTGTACCCACTGGCCAAGTACCACGCGATCTTCAACGTATTTCAGTACATAACGTTTCGGACTATCTACGCGACCGTGACGGCCCTTGTGCTTAGTTTCATTATCGGACCGTACTTTATAAAGAGGCTTACGGCCATGCAGGTCGGCGAGGTGATAAGGGGGGACGGCCCGCCCACCCACGCGGGCAAGGCGGGGACCCCCACGATGGGGGGTGTCATGATCCTTGTCGCGGTAATCGTGCCGGTGCTCTTGTGGGCGAACCTCACCAACCCGTTAATCTGGTTCCTCCTCTTCGTAATCGTCGGCATGGGCGGGATAGGCTTCGTGGACGACTATAAGAAAGTGGTAAAGGGGGAGCCGAAGGGGCTCAGGCCCCTTCTGAAGTTCACCTCCCAGATGGTCGTTGCCCTGCTCGCGGGGCTCTTCCTTTATATGTCCGGGTTCGATACAGGCATAGCCGTGCCGTTCTTCAAAGGGGTGCACATAGAGCTCGGGATCCTGTACATACCCTTTGTGGCGCTGGTCATTGCCGGGGCGTCGAACGCCGTGAACCTTACCGACGGGCTCGACGGCCTGGCCATAGGGCCCGTTACCATAGCGGCAGGTACCTATCTGTTCCTGACCTACATTACGGGTCACATTAAGATAGCCGAATACTTACAGATAATGCACGT
Source organism: Thermodesulfobacteriota bacterium (assembly GCA_036482575.1). Lineage (NCBI taxonomy): Bacteria > Pseudomonadati > Thermodesulfobacteriota > Thermodesulfobacteriota bacterium. The sequence goes on along the minus strand of JAZGJJ010000114.1, from coordinate 29,655 downwards.
CTCCGGGTCCGGTGAGCTCGCGGTGCTGGCCGGCTCCATGGTGGGGGCGAGCCTGGGCTTCCTCTGGTTCAACACCTATCCCGCGCAGGTCTTCATGGGGGATATAGGGGCCCTTTCGCTCGGAGGGGCGCTCGGGGCCCTGGCCGTGGCCAGCAAGCACGAAATACTGCTTATAATCGTCGGCGGGATATTCGTCGTGGAGGCGCTCTCGGTCATATTCCAGGTAGGCTCCTTCAAGCTGAGGGGCAAGAGGGTGCTTGCCATGGCGCCCATACACCACCACTTCGAACTCAAGGGGTGGCCCGAGCCGAGGATAATAGTAAGGTTCTGGATAATAGCGATAATACTGTCGCTCGTAGCTATAAGTACGCTCAAGATAAGGTAGTAGTGGGAGAGGGGAGTGCAAAGGCCCTCAATACGCTTTCGGGCAGGAAGGTCCTGGTCGTGGGCCTCGGGCGGAGCGGGGTGTCCGTCTCCCGCTTCCTTCGGCGGAGCGGGGCCGAGGTAACGGCCACCGACATAAGCCCGGTAGAAGAGCTTTTCGGCGCGGCCGAGCTTCTTGGGCTCGGAGTCGTGGTGGAGGCCGGGGCCCACAACCCCGAGAGTTTTCTCGGGGCCGACATGATAGTGGTGAGCCCGGGCGTGCCGCGGACGCTTCCCGAACTCGTTCGTGCCGCGGCGGCCGGGGTCGAGGTGGTAAGCGACATAGAACTCGCTTGTCGCTTTATCGAGGTCCCCATAGTCGCGGTCACCGGCACCAACGGCAAGTCCACCGTGGTGGAACTCCTCGGTGCGGTGCTCGGGGCCCACGGCAGGAAGGTCTTCGTGGGAGGCAACATAGGCACCCCGGTAACCGAGTACTTCGAAGGGGCGGAGGACGCCGAGCTGGTGGTCTTAGAGGTGAGCAGCTTCCACCTCGAGGCGATAGAGACTTTCAGGCCGCATGTGGCGGTCCTCCTGAACGTAACCGAGGACCACCTCTACAGGTACAGGGAGTTCGAAGAGTACGCGGAGACGAAGATGAGGATTTTCAGCAACCAGGGCGCGGACGACTACGCGGTTATTAACGTAGGCGACAGGGTCGTGGCCGACGCGGTCTCTCGCGCGGAGCTCAAGGCCGCGGTCATACCCTTTACGGGCGCCGGGCAGCTTGACGAGGGTCTATACCGTGACGGAGGGGATATAGTCTTTGCCTCCGCCGCCGGCCGCGAGCTTTACCCGACCGGGGGCTTTAAGCTGAAGGGCCTTCATAATATCGAGAACGTAATGGCCGCCGTAGCCGCGGCAAGGACCGTCGGCGTACCGCGGGAGACGATAGTCGAGGCGGTCAACGGGTTTAGAGGCCTGCCGCACAGGATGGAGCCGGTAAGGGAGTTCGAAGGGGTCGGCTACGTAAACGACTCGAAGGCCACCAACACGGACGCGGTCCTGAGGGCGATAGAGGCTACCGGCGGCCCGGTAGTGCTGCTGGCCGGCGGGGTCGACAAGGGCGGCGACTACGGGGTCTTAAGGGAAGCGATAGGGCGCAACGTCAGGCTCCTCGTCCTCATGGGTGAAGCGAGGAGCAAGATGAAAGAGGCGCTCGGCGACGTTACGGAGACGGTACTCGCAGGCGGGCTGGCCGAAGCCGTGGAAACGGCGTCGGCGGCGGCCCGGGCCGGGGACACGGTGCTCCTCTCTCCGGCCTGTTCGAGCTTCGATATGTTCGAGAGCTTCGAGGAGAGGGGCGAGGCGTTTAAAGAGCTCGTCATGGCCTTACGGTGAGGACGGCGATGGTAGGGACGAAAGAAGTGGATAAGCTGCTTATAGCCAGCACCCTCCTTCTGGTCACGGCCGGGGTGGTCATGGTCTACTCGACGAGCTTCGTGGTGGGCATGAAGAAGTTCGGGAGCGAGTACTTCTTCTTGAAGCGGCACTTGAGCTTCGCCCTTGCCGGTCTGGTGCTGTTTGTTTTCTCGACGCGCATTCCATACGGGATCTACCGGAAGCTCGCCTATCCGATACTTCTGCTGGCGGCGTTTCTTCTGTGTCTTATATTCGTCCCGGCCTTCGGCCACGAGGTGGGTGGCGCGAGGCGGTGGGTCAATCTCGGCGGGTTCACCTTTCAGCCCTCCGAGTTCGCGAAGCCGGCGGTGGTCGTATTCCTCGCCTATTCGCTTGCATCGAGGGGGGAGGGGGTAAAGGATTTTTCAACCGGCTTTCTCCCGAACGTGCTCATACCGGGCGTGATCGTGGCGCTCATAATGGCCGAGCCGGACTTCGGCACGGCGGTCACGCTCGCCATACTGGTGCTTATTATGAACTTCGCCGCCGGGGTGAGGGTCACCTATCTCGCCGGCCTCGTGGTGGCGGCGCTGCCGGTCCTCTACCTGGTGGTAACGAAGTTCGGCTATATGACGAAGAGGATAATGATTTTCCTGGACCCCTGGAAGGACCCCAGCGGCGCGGGCTTTCAGATAGTCCAGTCGTTCATAGCGTTCGGTTCCGGGGGTATATGGGGCGTGGGGCTCGGGGAGGGAAAACAGAAGTTGCTGTACCTGCCGGAGGCGCATACGGACTTCATATTCTCGGTCATAGGCGAGGAGATGGGGCTTGTGGGGGTCGGTATGATAATAGCCCTCTATATACTCTTCCTTGTCAGCGGGGTGAGGATAGCCTTGAGGGCCTCCGACCTCTTCGGGACATACCTGGTGCTCGGCCTTACGCTCATGCTCGTTATGCAGGCCGCGGTCAATATGGCCGTGGTGCTCGGGATGCTTCCGCCAAAGGGGCTTACGCTCCCCTTTATAAGCTACGGCGGCACCTCGCTTGTGGTGAGCATGGCCGCGGTCGGTATAATGTTGAACGTATATATGAAGTCCAACGAGGCTTGAACCAAGGAGGTACGGGGTTGAGGCTTGTGATAGCGGGGGGCGGCACCGGGGGGCATCTCTTCCCCGCGCTCGCCCTCGCCGAAGAGTTTACGAGGCGGGACCGGACTACCGAGATAACGTTCATAGGCGGAAGGGGGGGGCTCGAGGAGAAGGTCGTGCCCGGCTACGGCTACGAGCTTGAGGTCCTCCGGGTGGAGGCCATTAAAAAGAGGAGGGGGCTCGGTCTGGTAAAGGCGCTCTACAGGGCGGTCGGGGCCACGGTTAGCTCCTTGGGGCTCTTAAGGAAGATACGGCCCGACGGGGTGATAGGCTCGGGCAGCTACGCCTCGGGGCCCGTCGTGCTGGCAGCGAAGCTTATGGGTATAAAGACCGCGATACTCGAGCAGAACGCGGTGCCCGGCCTTACGAATAAACTGCTCGGGAGGTTCGTTGACAGGGTGTACATAGCTTTCGAGGACGTCGCAGCTTATTTCCCCGCCGCCCGGGTCGTAATGGCAGGGAACCCCGTTAGGCGGGACATAATCGAGGCCAGGGCCGGGGAGGTAAGGAAGAGCAACGGCAAGCTCAACATCTTCGTATTCGGCGGGAGCCAGGGGGCCACGCCCATAAACGCGGCCTTCCTGGACGCCACCGAATACCTGACCGACATCTGGAGTTCGCTCCGGGTGGTACACCAGACCGGCTACGAGGGTCTGGGGGCGGCCAAGGCCGCCTACTCGAGGAAGGGGCTCAAGGTGGAGCTGCACAGCTTCATAGAAAACATGGCGGAGACCTACGCATCGAGCGACCTGGTGGTGTGCAGGGCCGGGGCCACGAGCATCGCGGAGATAACGGCCCTGGGGCTGCCGGCCATTCTCGTGCCCTACCCCTTTGCCACCGACGGCCATCAGGAGGTGAACGCAAGGTGCCTGGCCGATAGTGGTGCTGCCGTTATGATAAGGCAGGACGAGCTCACCGGCTCCACGCTCGCGCGCGTTATAAGGGGGTTCTTCGAGGACCGCCGGGAGCTTAAGAGGATGAGGGAAGAGGTAAAGGGGCTCGGGAGGCCCGGGGCCGCGGCTACTATAGCGGATGACTACGTAAAAGTTCTGGCCGGAGAGGAGCGGGGCTGATGTACAGGGGCAGGATAAAAAAGGTGCACTTCGTCGGCATAGGGGGCAGCGGCATGAACGGCATAGCCGAGGTGCTCCTGACTCTCGACTACCGGGTCTCGGGCTCGGACCTCGCGTCCTCGGAGACGACAAAGAGGCTCGAAGCTCTCGGGGCCGTAATACACCGTGGGCACAAGAAGGAGAACGTGGAGGGCGCGGACTGTGTGGTCTACTCCTCGGCGGTCGGGCCCGACAACCCGGAGCTTAAAGAGGCCGCGCAGAGGCAGATACCCATAATCCCCAGGGCCGAAATGCTCGCCGAGCTTATGAAGATGAAGCACGGCATAGCCGTAGCCGGTACGCACGGCAAGACCACCACCACCTCGATGATAGCCGCGATAATGGCGCACTCCGGGATGGACCCCACAATGGTCGTCGGAGGGAAGCTCAACTCCATAGGCACGAGCGCGAGGCTCGGGAGCGGCGAGTTCCTCGTGGCCGAGGCCGACGAGAGCGACGGGACTTTCTTGAAACTTGCACCCACCATAGCGGTGGTGACGAGCATAGACCGCGAGCACATGGACTATTACAACGACATGAGCGAGATCAAGGCGTCCTACCTGGAGTTCATAAACAAGGTGCCGTTCTACGGCTGCGCGGTCCTCTGCCTCGACCACCCGGCCATACAGGAGCTTTTGCCTTCGGTGGGCCGCAGGTTCATATCCTACGGTCTTTCCACCCAGGCGGACGTGCATGCCGTCGGGGTGGAGCAGAAGGGCGGGAAGATATCTTTCGAGGTCCGGGCCGAGGCGAGGCGTCTGGGGTCGGTCGTGATGGGGATACCGGGCGAGCACAACGTCCAGAACGCGCTGGCGGCCGTGGCCGTGGCAAGGGAGCTCGATATAGGGTTCGACGAGATAAGGGCCGGGCTCGAGGGCTTCGCCGGTGTGGAGAGAAGGTTCCAGATAAAGGGGATTGAGAGGGACGTCATGGTGGTGGACGACTACGGGCACCACCCGGTCGAGATAAAGGCGGTCCTTAAGGCCGCCAGGGCGGGCTGGAAGAGGAGGCTCGTCGTGGTGTTTCAGCCGCACAGGCACTCGAGGACCAGAGACCTCTTCACCGAGTTCATCCCCGCCTTTAACGACGCGGAGAAGCTCGTGCTTACCGAGACCTACTCGGCCGGGGAGAAGCACTCTGGCGGCGCTTCGGCCGAAAAACTCTACCGTGCCGTAAAGGAGCACGGGCACAAGGACGTATCTTTCGTAAAGGATTTGAGCGAGGTGCCGGCCCGCCTCGTCGACAGTGTAAGGGCGGGCGACATGGTCATAACGCTCGGCGCCGGGGACGTCTGGAAGGCCGGTGAGGGGCTGCTCGACCTCTTGAAGGAAAAGCGCAGGAAGGAGACGGCCTGATGGGCACGCAGTTCCAACTCATGTTCATCCAGCGCTTCAAGGGCAAGGTCCTCTTCAACGTGCCCATGCGCGAGTACACGTCCATAGGCATAGGCGGGCCCGCCGACGTCATGGCCTTTCCCAAGAACGAGGCCGACCTGAAGGACCTGCTGTCCTTCGCGGACTCGAAGAAGTTCCCGGTCCATGTCTTCGGCTCGGGGACCGACATACTCGTAAGGGACGGCGGGATAAGGGGCGTAGTGGTGAACATGAGCGAGGGTTTCAAGGACGTGTCCTGGAAGGGGGATACCTGGGCCGAGTGCGGCGCGGGCGTGGGGCTTGCGAGGCTCGTCGAGCAGTGCAGGGAAAGGGGGCTCTCGGGGATCGAGTTCGCCGCCGGAATACCAGGTACGGTCGGGGGGGCCGTGACCATGAACGCCGGGGCCTACGGGGGCGAGATGCAGGACGTGGTCGATGGTGTGGAGGTGCTCGGCCGGAAGGGCAAAAAGGGGTTTATCTCAAAGGCCGACATAGGCTTCGACTACAGGAAGACCGCTTTGCCCAAGGGGTCGGTCATAACAAGGGCGCACATGAGCTTTAAGAAAAAGGGCGTCGGGGAGATAGAGGAGAGGATAAAGGAAGTAAGGGGCAGGCGCAAGCTGACGAGCCCGATAAAGTTTCCCAACGCAGGCTCGGTATTCAAGAACCCCGCCGGAGAGGCGGCCGGAAAGCTCATAGAGGAGGTCGGGCTCAAGGGCGAGAGGGTCGGTGACGCACAGATCTCGGAGGTGCACGCCAACTATATAGTGAACCGCGGCAGGGCCGAGGCGAGGGACGTCCTGACCCTCATGGCGCGGGTAAGGGATAGTGTTTACAGCATGAAGGGCATAGTGCTCGAGCCGGAGATAAAGGTCGTGGGCGAGGAGTAGCCAAGTGGCGATGGAGCCGGGGGAACTGGAAGAGAGAAAGGCCGCCTTCAGGATGAAGAAGACGGGCGTGCTCATGGGGGGGACCTCCGGGGAGAGGGAGATATCCCTTAAGACGGGTGGGGCCGTGCTGAAAGCACTTCAGTCCAGGGACTACAGGGCGATGCTTATAGACGCGGACAACGACGTGGCCAGGAGGCTCAAGACCGAAGGCGTGGAGGTTGCCTTTATTGCGCTTCACGGCGGGTGGGGCGAGGACGGCTCGGTCCAGGGCATGCTTGAGGTCATGGGCATACCGTACACCGGCTCCGGCGTGCTGGCGAGTGCAGTGGCAATGGATAAGGTGGCGACAAAGAAGTTCCTTTATTACCACGACATACCGACGCCGCCGTTCCGTCTGGTCAGGGCCGGTGGTAAGGCGGCGCAGCCACCGCCCATGCCCGTTATAGTAAAGCCCCCCTCCGAGGGCTCGACGCTCGGTGTGAGTGTCGTAAAGGACCCGGTCGCCTACGACGCGGCCCTTAGGGAGGCCTTCCGATACGGAGATACGGCCATGGTCGAAAGCTTTATAGAGGGCAGGGAGCTTACGGTCTCTATCCTCGGCGAAAGGGTCCTGCCGATAGTGGAGATAATACCGAAGGAGGGCATCTATAACTACCAGGCCAAGTATACGAAGGGTATGACCGAGTTCGTCGTACCCGCGAAGCTCGACAAGAAGGTCGAGGGCAGGGTGAAGGCCGTGGCGCTCGACGCCTACACCGCACTCGGGTGCAGCGGGGCGGCGAGGGTCGATATGGTTATGAACAAGGACGAAAAGCCTTACGTACTCGAACTCAATACCGTGCCCGGCATGACCGAGATGAGTCTTTTACCGATGGCCGCGGGGTCCGTGGGCATAGGCTACGCCGCCCTTATAGAGGAGATACTCCTCGGCGCGCCAGTGGGCACGGCTTGAACTATGAAAACAAAACAGAGTAAGCGCAGCAACAGAAAGAAAGATATTCCCCGGAAGGTCGGGGTACGGCAGAGGCTTAAGAGTTTTTTCCTCTCGGTCGCGAGGCTTACGGGGACGGCCCTGGCCGTGCCGGCGCTTGCGTTTTTCGGGTGGAAGCTCTACGGGGAGCTCCTCGATAGCCCGTACCTGGAGATAAAGACGGTCAACATAGCCGGAGCGGAGAGGGTCGGCGAAGAAGAGGTGCGGGGGCTCTCGGGCATAGACACCGGGCAGAACCTGCTTGCCGTAGATACGGGGGAGGCGCGGCAGAGGCTCAGGAACCACCCGTTCGTCAGGAGTGTCGAGATAAGGAGGGAACTCCCGGACGCGGTCTATATCTCGCTGGCCGAGAGGGAGCCGCTGGTGTTCATAAGGCTGGACGAGTTGTACGTGATGGACAGGGAGGGGACGGTCTTCAAGAGGTACTCGGCGGTCGACGGGCTCGACCTCCCCGTGGTGACGGGACTTACGCTCGAGCTAATGGACGCCGAGCCGTGGATAGGAGGGGGGCTGCTGGAGCTTATAGACTTCCTTGACGGCAGGGCCCGGTTCGGCCTCGACGACGTATCCGAGATACACGTCGACCGCATGTACGGCTTTTCGCTTTACACCCTTGCCGGCGGGGTAAGGGTTGAGGTCGGCAGCGACGGCTTCGACGAGAAGTTCTTGAGCTTCGACAGGGTGGTCGAGGCAAGGAAGGGAAAGCTCGATGGGATAGAGGCCGTGGATTTGACGGCCGAGCGCGGTGTGGTCGTAAGGTTCAGGGGGTCGGGAGTCAAGGCCGCATGAGCCGGGTTTTCAATAGAAGGAAGGGGGTGAGACGGTAGATGGCCAGGAAGGATAACATAGTTGTCGGGCTCGACGTGGGCACCACGAAGGTATGCGCGATAGTCGGGGAGGAGACAGAGGAGGGGATGGAGATTATCGGCATGGGGACCCATCCCTCCAAGGGGCTCAGGAAGGGTGTGGTCATCAACATAGAGAGTACCGTCCAGTCGATAAAGAAGGCAATGGAGGAGGCCGAGCTCATGGCCGGCTGCGAGATAAACAGGGTCTACGCGGGCATCTCCGGCGGGCACATAAGGGCGTTTAACAGCCACGGCGTGATAGCCGTAAAGGACGCCGAAATAACGAAGAACGACGTGGAGCGGGTCATAGAGGCGGCCCAGGCCGTGGCCATACCCCCGGACAGGGAGGTCATTCACGTCATCCCCCAGGAGTACATAATAGACGACCAGGAGGGGATCCAGGAGCCGCTCGGGATGAACGGCATAAGGCTCGAGGTAAAGGTCCACATCGTTACGGCCGCGGTGACCTCGGCCCAGAATATAGTGAAGTGCGCCAACAAGGCCGGGCTTGACGTGGCCGACATAGCGCTCCAGCAGATAGCTTCGAGCGAGGCGGTCCTGAGCCACGACGAGAAGGAACTCGGGGTGGCGCTCGTCGACATAGGCGGGGGCACAACCGACATAGCCATATTCCACGGGGGCACGATCAAGTACACGACCGTCATCTCTCTCGGGGGCAACCAGGTCACCGGCGACATAGCCGTGGGGCTCAGGACCCCTCAGAGCGAGGCCGAGAAGATAAAGAAGAAGTTCGGCTGCGCCATGACCGCTCTCGCCTCCGAGGAGGAGACCATAGAGGTCCCTAGCGTGGGGGGGCATAAGCCCCGGACCGTCTCCAGGCACATCCTCGGCGAGATAATCGAGCCCCGTATGGAGGAGATATTCGACCTCGTATGGAGGGAGATGATGAAGTCGGGCTACGACAGGTACATCTCCTCGGGGATAGTCATAACCGGCGGGACGGCTTCGATGGAGGGCATGGTGGAGCTTGCCGAGCAGGTCTTCAACCTGCCGGTGAGGAGGGGGATTCCGCGGGGGATAACCGGCCTCGTGGACGTCGTCAGCAGCCCCATGTACGCAACGGGCGTGGGGCTCGTTATCTACGGCGCCGGGCACTCCGAGGAGATGCAGTTCAAGAGGGGTGGCAAGAACGTATTCAACAAGCTCGTTCAAAGGATGAAGCACTGGATAAAGGAGTTCTTTTAAAGCAGGGATCGAAAAAAAGGAGGTTGTCATGGGATTCGATTTCGAAGACGGTTTTAACAGAGGGGCAAAGCTGAAGGTCGTGGGCGTGGGCGGCTGCGGCAGCAACGCCGTGGACACGATGATAAGCGGAGGGCTCGACGGGGTGGACTTCCTCTCCGCCAACACGGACAGCCAGGCGCTCGATGCCTCGATGGCCGACGTGAAGATCCAGCTGGGCGCGAACCTCACGAAGGGGCTCGGCGCCGGGGCCAACCCCGAGGTGGGCAGGGACGCCGCCATTGAGAGCAAGGATCAGATAATGCAGGCCATCGACGGCGCGGACATGGTCTTCGTCACGGCCGGCATGGGCGGCGGCACGGGCACCGGCGGCTCCCCGGTAGTGGCCGAGGCCGCCAGGGAGTGCGGCGCGCTCGTCGTGGCCGTCGTGACGAAGCCTTTCTCCTTCGAGGGCACCAGGAAGGCGAAGATGGCCGAGGACGGTCTTAAGAGGCTCCGGGAGACGGTGGATACGGTCATCACCATACCCAACCAGAGGCTCCTCTCGGTGGCCGGGAAGAAGACCTCTCTGGCCGAGGCCTTCAAGAAGGCCGACGACGTGCTCTACCAGGCCGTAAGGGGGATCTCCGACGTCGTAACCGTCCCCGGGCTCGTGAACGTGGACTTCGCCGACGTCAGGACCATCATGGGCGAGATGGGGCAGGCCATAATGGGCAGCGGCACGGCCGACGGAGACAACAGGGCCCAGGATGCGGCGAGGAAGGCCATAACGAGTCCGCTCCTGGAGGACATCTCCATAAGCGGGGCCAGGGGGGTGCTGGTCAACATAACCGGCGCTTCGAGCGAGCTGACGCTCCACGACATGCACGAGGCCATGAGCCTTATCCACGAGGAGGCCCACAACGACGCCAACATAATAACCGGCGTGGTGTTCGACGAGGCGCTCGTCGACGAGATAAGGATAACGGTCGTTGCCACGGGCTTCGGCAAGGCCAAGGGCGAGAAGGTCTACAGGGGCGGGGTGGCCCCGGCCGTCATCATCGAGGACCTCGACGTGCCCACGGTGGTGAGGAAGGAGCAGGAGAAGGCCGCCCAGCTCGGCAAGGGCGAGGTCACGAGGCTCGGGAAGCTCGGCGGCTTCAACGCCGCGGACGAGGACCACTACGATACCCCGACCTTCCTGAGGAAGCAGGCGGACTAACCCGGCCTTACGAAAGGGCCGGGAAAGGAGTGTTCTTTTGAATATACATCGCGAGATGATTCCCAGAGGCTTGCCGCTCCGTTACGCCGCTCTGTTACGGAGGTCGGTGCGATACAGGTGCTTTCAATCGGGACTTAGAGATTCCCGGGGAAGGAGACGGCCCTATGTCGACTGTGATAAGCAAAAGCACGGAAAGCGTCCCCATGTTGGTGTATACCCGTATAAAAAGGGAGTGGAACCGGGAGGCCGGGCTCTACTACTACCGCGCGAGCTACTACGACCCCGAGACGGGCGGCTTTGCAAGCAAGGACCCCATAGCGTTCGAGAAGGGGATAAACCTCGGCGGGTATGTCGGGGCGGAGCGGATAATAGAGGCGGAGGCGGCAGCGGCCGCGGCTGGGGATGACGACGGCGTCTTCGAAGTGGACGCGGAGTGGCATGACGTCTGTATTACGATATGCGCGGCGAACCACGGCTTTTGCGTATCAATGAGCGACTGCCCGTATAAGGTGGACTGAAGAGCGGCGGTGATTTATGGCTTCGGACAAGACTAAGGGGTTGGCATGGTTAAGAAGTCGGGGTTGAAGTTTGATGAAATTGGTTACTGGTCCGAGATCAAGCTTAATATTATCAAGGAGTATGCTGCGGCATTCTCAAAGATTATGTCGGCCCAAAAGGGTTTTTATCACATTTACATAGATGCTTTTGCCGGTGCCGGCATGCATGTCTCAAAAACCACGGGAAAGTCGATTTCTGGAAGCCCCATCAGAACTCTTTACATAGATACTCCATTCCGTGAGTATCACTTTATAGACAAGAACAAAAATAAGGTGAACGTCTTAAAAGATCTGGTAGGGGACAGAGCGGATGTTCACTACTATGTGGACGATTGCAATTTGGTTTTGTTAGAGAAAGTCTTTCCGAAGGTGCGCTACGAGAAGTTTGAAAGGGGTCTTTGCTTGCTCGACCCATATGGATTACATCTGAACTGGAAAGTTGTTGAGGCCGCAGGGAAATGTAAAAGCATGGAAATATTGTTGAACTTTCCAGTTATGGATATGAATATGAATGTGCTCAAGCATAAGCTGGATACCGTAGGCCCGGCTCACATAGAGAGAATGAACGCTTTTTGGGGGGATGAATCTTGGAGGGAAATAGCGTATACTAAAGAAATGGACCTGTTTGGTGCGGAAGAAGAAAGAAAAGAGGATATTAGGATGCTTACAAAAGCGTATCAAGAGCGCTTGAAGAAAGTGGCTGGCTTTGGGTATGTTCCCGAACCTATAGCCATGAGAAATACCAAGGGAAGTATTGTTTACTACCTTTTTTTTGCCACTCAGAATCCGACCGGTGGTAAAATTGTTGGAGATATTTTCAGTAAATACCGTAGGCGGGGAATGATGTAATGGCGGCAAACTCATCTATCGAATGGACTGAATCCACATGGAACCCTGTGACGGGGTGTACAAAGATTAGTCCTGGCTGTAAACACTGTTACGCCGAACGAATGGCGAAACGACTCAAGGCTATGGGACAGCCTAACTACACCAACGGCTTTAAAACAACTGTGCATGGGCATGCATTAGAGTTGCCTCTTTTGTGGAAAAAACCCCAGACCGTTTTTGTAAATTCTATGAGCGATCTCTTCCACGAGGATGTCCCGGACGAATTTATATTTAAGGTATTCGATGTGATGAGGCAGGCAAATTGGCATCGCTTTCAAGTGCTTACCAAGAGGTCTGACCGACTACTTGAACTAAGTCCACGCTTGCCGTTGGACACGCATATCTGGACGGGGGTTAGCGTAGAGAACCAGGACTATACTTTTCGTATAGACCACCTCCGTAAAACAAAGGGGGCGATAAAATTTATTTCCATTGAGCCCCTTTTGGGACCGATATATCGACTAAATTTAAAGGGAATCGATTGGGTGATTGTTGGGGGTGAATCAGGCCCGAGAGCGCGCCCAATGGACCCGTTATGGGCAATCGACATTCGCAATCAATGTATGAAGGCAGGGGTCCCTTTCTTCTTCAAACAGTGGGGCGGCATGAATAAAAAGAAAAACGGGCGGGAGCTTGAAGGTAGAACATGGGACGAAATGCCACGGGCAATTGCTGTTTAACAATTCTATAAATTTAACCCGCCCTCAGTCGAACCCCTTCTTATCCTCGAGCGTGGCGATAAGGATCATGTAGAACTCGCTCTTCTTCTCTTTTTTCTCAAAGCCCCCGATAATGCGGGTTACGACCGACTCGGTGTTGTCCGAGCTTCCGCCGAGTACAACGGGCTCCCCTTCCTCCACCTCGATTGTGGTGGCCAGCCGCCTGTAGACTATGGTGCCGCCGTCCTGGCCCGCCAGGTAGGAGACCTCCGGGGCGATTACGAGAGTTATAGTCTCGCCACTCACGCGAGGCTCTACCGAAAAGCCGGTATTCACCCTCTTGAAGTTGAGCGTGCTGGCGTAGTAGCCCTGGTCCCGGGAGTAGGCGAAGAACCAGTCGCGGTACGGCATGTGCGTGCCCACCCCTATCCTGCCCCGCCTGCCTGTCATGACGAGGACGTTCTGCTGTCCGCGCTTCCTGACCTTCTCCGTCCTCTGCCCCACCACGGCCCGGACGTCGAGTCCGTCTCCTCCACCCCCCCCACCGGCCGCGAGGAAGTTGCCCATTGACCAGTTGCCGTCCTTGTAGCTCCACTTCACCTTCAGCCCGACCCTCTGGAGCTCCTCCCCGTCGACGAACCAGACTTTTATCCTGACGTTCTTCGGCCTTACGTCCGTCCTGGCGAGCAGCTCCTCTATCGAGGCGATATTGGAGGGAAAATCCTTTATTGCGAGTGTATTGGTGCCCGTGTGCGAGGTCAGCCTGTCGCGTTCCGAGAGGAACGGCCTTACAAGGGCCTCGGCCTCCTTCACGTCCATGTAGCCTATCTTGAAGATCTTCATGACCGGCTCGGCGGCGAACGAAGGGGAGGGGGGGGAGCCAAGAACAGCCCAGCAAAGGGAGAGAAGAAAGAGTATGGCAACGAAGCGCATGGGGCTCAACACGGGGATAGACCTCCATATTATTGTAAAGACGGCGGGCCTGTGGGATAATGGCCTGTATTATAATCAGTCCGATTATAACATACCCGAAGACGGAGGTGTATAGGCCATATCGTGGGAGCTTAAAAGAAGGGCGAAGGAGAAGCTCGAAAAGGAGAAGGGCACGGTCCGCAAGGACCCGGGCGGAAGGGTACGGGTCTGCCTGGTCTACCCCAACGCCTATTCGCTCGGGATGAGCAACCTCGGCTTCCAGACGCTCTACCGGCTCTTTAACGACCTTGAGGTCTGCGCGTGCGAGAGGGCGTTCCTGCCGGATAAGGACGAGCTCCGGGAGTTCGAAAAGAGCGGGGAAAAACTTTTCTCCCTCGAGTCGCAGACCCCGCTCGAACGCTTCGACATAATCGCCTTCTCGGTCTCTTTCGAGGAGGACTTTATAAACATCCCCCGCATACTCGCGCTTGCCGGGGTGCCGCTCTTCTCGATTGAGAGGGGCCGGGCCCACCCGCTCGTTATGGCAGGGGGCTGCGCCGTATCCCTTAACCCCGAGCCCGTGGCCGAGTTCATGGACCTCTGCTTCATAGGAGAGGCCGAGGGGATGGTCGGGCCGTTTATCGAAGCCGTCGGGGAAGGGGGGCAGGGGGGGGAAGAAGGGGGTCTTGAATCGCTCGCAGGGATAGAGGGAGTCTACGTGCCGGCCCTCTATGAGTTCACCTACGACGGCCCACGGGTGGCCTCGATAAAGGCCGCCCCCGGCGCGCCGGAGAGGGTAACGAGGGCCAGGGCAGATACCGACCTCTCGCCCGTGCCCGAAAGCGTCGTGTTGACCCCGGCAACCGAGTTCGGCAGCGCGACGCTCCTGGAGGTCGAGAGGGGCTGCGGCCGGGGATGCAGGTTTTGCGCGGCGGGCTTTATCTATCTGCCGCCGCGTATGAGGGAGCTCGGCCCGGTTAAGGAGATCGTGGAGAGGGGCTTTCGGGAAAGCGGCAAGGTGGGGCTCGTGGGGGCGGCGGTCTCCGAGTACCCGCACCTGAAAGAACTCCTGAGGCTCGGGATAGAGGGGGGTAGAGAGATGACGCTCTCCTCACTCCGGCTCGATATGCTCGATGCCGAGCTTCTCGACCTCCTTAAGAAGGCCGGCTACAGGACCGTTACGCTCGCCCCGGAGGCCGGGACGGAGAGACTCAGGCGAGTCGTAAATAAGGATATAAGCGACAGCGAGATAGACGAAGCAATAAGACTTGTAAAGGAAGCGGGTTTCAGGAAACTGAAGCTCTACTTCATGGTGGGGCTCCCGACCGAGACCGACGCCGACGCCCGTGCCATAGGGGAGCTTTCTCTAAGGCTAAAGAAACTCATGGGCAAGGGTAAGCTGACGCTCAGCATTAACCCCTTTATGCCAAAACCCTTTACCCCGTTCCAGTGGCACCCCTTCGAGAGGGTCGAGACGATAGAGAAGAGGTACTCCATTATAAAGGAGATGCTCAAGAGAGAGGGGGGTATCGACGTTAAAACCCTCTCCGTTCGGAAGGCCTTTGCGCAGGCCTACCTTTCGAGGGCGGACAGGAGGGCGGGGAGGGTGATAGCCGAGGCCTCGAAGGTGGGTCTCAGGCGCGCGCTTAGGTCCGCCGACCATCCTGCCCCCCTGGCCGAAGAGTGCGTCCACAGGGAGAGGGGTGTTGACGAGCCCTTCCCCTGGGAGGTCGTGGACCACGGCCTCGAACGCGGCTACCTCTGGGACGAGTACCAACGAGGGCTCGAAGGTAAGACCACCCCCCCGTGCGAGGTGGGGAGCTGCTTCAGGTGCGGTGTCTGCTAACACCCTGAGGGCGGTTCAAATTTAGAAACTATCGGCCGCAATAGATGTTGCTAACGTTACAGAAGACCGCATACACATTTCTGTCATACCGGACCGTTCGATGAACTCACGACAGGCTTGATCCGGTATCTATGCTTTGTCATGCCGGAGGCGGGAATCGGGGATTGCAGAGAAGGAGAGTATATGACCACTCATAACATAAAAGAGTATCTCCCGCTCGTGAGGAGACCCAGCCGCTACATAGGCGGGGAGATCAACTCCGTAAGGAAGGACCCCGCGGAGGTAAGCCTCCGGTTCGCCATGGCCTTCCCGGACACCTACGAGGTGGGGATGAGCCATCTGGGCATACAGATACTCTACCAGGTACTGAACTCTCACGAGGACATAGCCTGCGAGAGGGTCTTTGCCCCGTGGAAGGACATGGAGGCGCTCTTGAGGGAGAAGGGGCTGCCGCTCGTGACCCTCGAGTCCGGCACGCCGCTGGGGGAGTTCGACATACTGGGCTTCTCCCTCCAGTACGAGCTCTCCTACACCAACGTCTTGAACATGCTCGAGCTCGGCGGCATACCGCTTAAGGCAGGCGAGAGGGGAGAGGCCGACCCGATCGTCATAGGCGGCGGGCCGTGCGTCTTCAACCCCGAGCCCGTGGCCGAGTTCTTCGACTGCTTCCTCCTCGGCGACGGAGAGGAGGCGGTAACCGAAATATCCGAGGCCGTCATCGAGGGCAGAAAGAACGGGGCGTCGAGGGAAGAAATATTAAAGACCCTCTCCGGGGTGAGTGGCGTGTACGTACCGTCGTTCTTCGAGGCCGCATATAATGATGACTCGACCGTAAGGGAGGTTAAGCCGCTCTTCCCTGACTATTCCAGGGTCGGGAAGAGGATGGCCCCGGACCTCGAGGCGCTGCCGTTGCCAGTAAGGCCGGTCGTACCCTTCCCCCGGACCATACACGACAGGCTGAGTGTCGAGGTCTCCAGGGGATGCACCAGGGGGTGCCGCTTCTGCCAGGCAGGCATGATTACAAGGCCCATGAGGGAGAGGAGCCCGGAAAGCATCGTAAGGCTCATAACCGAATCGCTTAAGAATACCGGTTACGAAGAGGTCTCGCTCCTCTCTCTCAGCACGGGCGACTACTCGTGCATAGAGGGGCTTCTGTGCTCGATCATGGACCGGCTCGAAAAGGAGAGGGTGGCGGTGTCCCTGCCGTCGCTCAGGGTAGGTACTCTCGGCACGGCCCTGGCCTCGGAGATAAAGAAGGTCAGGAAGACCGGCTTTACGCTCGCCCCGGAGGCCGGGAGCGAGAGGCTCCGGAAACTTATAAACAAGGGTATCGACGAGGCGGACTTGATCCGCAGCGCCGAAGAGGTTTTCTCTCTCGGCTGGCGGGCGATGAAGCTCTACTTCATGATGGGCCTTCCCACGGAGACCGAGGAGGATCTCGCCGGGATCGTACGCCTCTCAAAGGAGGTAAAGGACGCGGGCCGCAGGGCCCGGGGTGGCCGGGGTGAGGGAGGGGGAAGGAGGAGGGGAGGGGCGCCTGAGGTGAACGTGAGTGCGGCGACCTTCATCCCGAAACCCTTTACACCGTTCCAGTGGGAGCCGCAGCTTCCGCTCAAGACGTCGGTCGAGCGGCTCCAGTTTCTAAAGAGGGAGTCGAGGAAGCGCGGGCTCGGCTTTAAGTGGCACGACGCGAGGATGAGTACTCTCGAAGGGGTCTTCTCAAGGGGGGACAGGCGGCTGGGGGCGGTTATAGAAAAGGCTTTCAGGGCCGGTTGCAGGTTCGACGGCTGGAGCGAGGAGTTCGACTGGGAGGCCTGGAATGAAGCTTTTTCCGCCGTGGGGGTCGAGATGGCCTTCTATACCGAAAGGCGGCGGGCCGACGACGAGGTCTTCCCCTGGGACCACCTCGACCCGGGTGTGACCAAGGAGTTCCTCCTGGAGGAGAGGGAGAGGTCCCTTTCCGTTGAGGAGACCCCGGACTGCAGGGTCGGGCCGTGCACGGACTGCGGGGTATGCGACCATAAGCTCATAAAGAACAGGCTCTTTGCCGACGGGCCGGACCGGGGGGATGGGGAGGGGAAGTGGAAAAAAAGGCTGGCCGTGGAGGAACGTTCGAGGGTCAGGCTATCATTTTCGAAGACCGGGGAGATGAGGTTCCTCGGCCACCTGGAGCTTGTAAAGGCCGTCTCGAGGGCCGGAAGGAGGGCTGGGCTTCCGGTCTGCTATTCACGGGGGTTCCACCCTCTTCCGAAGATAGCCTTCTCCCCGCCGCTGCCCGTGGGCGTGGAAAGCGCCGACGAGTACATGGATATCGAACTCAGCGTCCCCTTGTCGGTCGAGGCCGTGGCGGAGCGGTTTAACGCCGCCCTGCCCGAAGGGATAAAGATTTCCGGGGGGAGGCATATTTCCTTGCAACTCCCCTCCCTATCTGCTATTATGAGAGCGCAAAACTTCCTTATATTTCTGAAAAACGGCCCGGCGGGCTTGGACATAGAGCCGAAAAGACTTGATGGGATTTTGAGGGATTTTCTGGATATGGATTCCGTAGTACTGCACCTCGATAGGGAGAAAAAGCGAAAGGAAGTCGATATAAGGCCCCTTGTGGGAGAGATTTCCCATGTGGGGGACCTTACCATCTCCCTTGGACTCGGGATCGAAAACGGGGTAAGCGTAAAGCCCCACGAGGTCGTAGCGCATATCCTTAACCTTCCGGCCGAAAAGGCCTCCCTCATTCCCATCCTCAAGACCAGGACCGTTTTTTAAGGTCCCCGGTACGGTTGCCAGGCCCATGGCGTGACCACGGCACCACCACGGTACCAGTGGTCGGTGGTGTATCCGTAACTTATGGACAAAGAGATAATCATAAATTCGAACCCCCTTGAGATAAGGGCCGCCATAGTCGAGGATGGCAGGCTGGTGGAGTTCTACGTCGAGAGGGGCAAGGACCGGGGGCTCACCGGGAACGTCTACAAGGGCAAGGTCATGAGGGTGCTTCCGGGCATGCAGGCCGCCTTCGTGGAAGTGGGCCTCGACAGGACGGCCTTCCTGCACGCAAAGGACGTCCGGGAGGCCCCGGACGACCTGGACTACGGGGAGAAAGGGGGCTCTTCGTCTTCGCGTTCCCGCATCCAGGACCTCCTGAAGGAGGGCCAGGAGATGGTGGGTCAGGTGGCCAAGGAGCCCATGGGGACCAAGGGGGCGAGGCTCACCTCATACGTGTCGCTTCCGGGGCGGCATCTGGTCTTGATGCCCACCTATGACCGGGTCGGGGTCTCGCGCAGGATCGGGGACGAGAAGGAGCGGAGGCGCCTGAGGGATATCGTCGCGTCCTTGAGGCCCCCCGGCGTCGGCTTCATTATAAGGACGGTCTGCGAGGGGGTCAGGAAGGAAGACATAAAGGCGGACATGGAGTTCCTCCTGAGGCTCTGGCGGGGGATACAGAAGAAGGCCGCGAAGCAGTCCGCCCCGGCCCTCATCTACGAAGAGCTCGACCTGACCCTCCGGATGGTGAGGGACGTCTTCTCCCATGACGTAAAGAGGCTCGTTATAGACTCCGTGGACGAGTACACCAAGGCGGTGGAGTTCATCGAAGAGGTTATGCCGTCGCTCAGGAAGAGGGTGGAGCTATATAAGGATAGTGAGCCGATATTCGACGCCCACGGCATAGAGCTGGAGATAGAGGCCGCACTCGATAAGAAGGTCTGGCTCCGCTCTGGCGGCCATCTGGTGATAGACCAGATGGAGGCGCTTACGGCCATCGACGTGAATACCGGCAAGTACGTGGGCAAGAAGAACTCCGAGGAGACCATTTTGAAGACCAACCTCGAGGCGGTGGCCGAGGTGGTCTACCACTTAAGGCTCAGGAACATAGGCGGCATAATCGTCATAGACTTTATAGACATGGCCAGGACTGCCAACCGCATGAAGGTCTATAACGCCCTGAAGGACGGGCTTAAGGCGGACAAGGCCAGGACCAACATATTGAAGATATCGGAGCTCGGCATAGCGGAGATGACCAGGAAGAGGGTCAGGGAGAGCCTCGCCCAGGGCCTTTGCGAGCCGTGCCCCTACTGCGACGGGAACGGGCTTGTGAAGGACAAGGATACGCTCGTGGCCGAGATATACCGGGATCTCCTAAGGGACCTCCCGCAGAGGAAGAGGAAGGTCCTTGTCTACGCGAACCCCGTCATTTCCGAGCGTTTGGGGGCCCCCGGCGGGGTGGTGGAGAAGCTCGAGAAGAAGTTCAAAAAAAGGATCGTGGTAAAGCCCGTGGAGCTCTTCCACCAGGAGGAATACGAGGTGGTCTGAGGGGAGTTTCCCCCCCGCCAATTTTTTTTTGAGGGCCGCATTTTTTTTCTTGACAACATTGGTCCGATAGTCTACTCTTGACCTTATCCGCTATTGTCTTTTGGGGGGGGGAGTGCCTAATGGGGAAGGGAACGAGGCAGTAAATCAGTGCAACAGGGCAACAAAAAGCACCAGGACAGACAGTAAGAAAAACGAGAAGCGCGAGGAGAAATGGCCCGATATGGCTGTCAGGCATATCGGAGTCGTGTCTCAGGGGTAGAACGTTATAGAAGTATATAAAGTAGGAGGAGGTGACTAGAAACGTGCGAGTAACTAAGATAAGTCTATTGTCAGCAGCCATAGCGCTCGTGGTTTTCGCGGGTGCGCCCGATGCAACCTTTGCCGCAAAGAAGGATGCGAGGGACTGGCACGTTACCGAAAAGAGCCCCAACGATGCTCCGCTGAAGGACGACCAGCTTCTCTATAACGCTGGCGGCCTCGACGGCGCGGTGGCTGTAATCGGTGTCCCAAGCATGAGGACCTACCGTCATATACCGGTGGGTGTGGACCTTCACGAGAACCTGTTCAGCGCTCCGACCAACGCCGGCGGTTCGAACCTCAAGCCCGACGGCAGGTATATGTACGTCAACGACAAGGGCTCCAACACCATCGGCGTCATCAACCTGCAGCTCGGAACGCTCGAGAGGTTGATAGGCCTGCCGTTCCCGTTCGGGGTACATCACATATCGATGTCCCAGGACGGCAAGTTCCTCTACGGCACCGGCGAGTATACCGGTAAGATGGCCAAGATCGAGATAGCGACCGGCAAGGCCCAGATCATCGACTGGGGCCCGGCGCCCAGCGCCCCGGACTACCTCGACGTCAGCAAGCCCGGCAGGAAGGAGATGGTATTCTCAGGCAACTACTACCACTCCACAGTGGGTGTCTTCTCCACCAACCCCTTCAAGCTCATAAAGGAAATACCGGTTGGTAAGAACCCCCACGGCACGAACGTCTCTCCGACCGGAAGGTACGTACAGGTCGCCGACAAGCTCTCCGCGACGGTAACCATAATCGACGTGGACAAGCTGGCGGTTAAGAAGGTCATACCGGCGGGCGCCGGTCCGCTCCACAACGTCTTCAGGAGCGATGGCAGGTATTCCTACACGAGTTGCTTCGTCGCGGACGCCGTCGTCAAGATAGACCTCGAGAAGCTCGCGGTGGCCGACGAGTTCCCGATTCACTACAGGATCGGGCACATCGCCATAAGCGCCGACGACACCAAGGTCTTTGCCCTGAACAAGTTCTCCACAGGGCTGTGGAGCCCCACGGGCATCCGTTGGCCCGTGAACCACGAGATGCTGGACGTGGACGAGAAGAGCCCGACCTACGGCAGGACGCTCAGGATAATACCTGTCGACGGCGAGCCCCACAACGCCAAGGTCATCTTCGCCAGCAAGATCAAGCAGTGGGACATGGGGCAGGCGGTCAACTTGATAAAGAAGCCCATCACCGAGGTCCATCCGTCCCACCGCAGTAGCGCGAAGGTCACCATACTTCCCAGGGACAAGGGGAAGCCCGGTATAGTCGAGAAGGGCGGCGTGAAGGAAGTCCACGTCAAGGCCTTCAGCTACGGCTACGTACCCAGGCAGATAAGGGTCAACAAGGGCGACAAGGTGAGGATAATCGTCACCAACATCGACAAGGCCGCGGGTATCACCAAGAACCCGGACGTACAGATGGGCTTCACCATCTACGGTCCGTATGGCCTGAGGACGAACCTCACGGCCAACAGGGGCATGTCGATCATGAGCGAGTTCGTCGCGGACTATGCCGGCGAGTACGAGATATTCTGCCAGCACTTCTGCGGCCCGCTGCATCTGGAGATGAGGGCTACGTTCTTCGTGGACGGTCCCAAGGGCCAGGCCAACCTGGTAACCGGTGACTACGAGGAAGCCCAGCAGCATAGAGAACTGGTTGAACCAGGGGTGATCACGGCTCCGGCCCGCGTAGAGCGGTTCTAACCGGGGGCTTTACCCTGTGTTTGCATGAGAATAATGTGTCCCGGTCGTTCCCGTTGAACGGCCGGGACACATTTTTTTTACCCGCGAGGACAAAATTTGCTGAAGAGTTTTTTTCCGATACTGCTCATAGCGGCCCTCTCCGTCGTATCCTGCGGCAAGGGGGGCGTAGAGCCCACCGAGACGCCCGAGGAAGTGGTTGCCAGGTTCTACGCCTACGTAGAGGAGGGCGGGACCACCACGCTCGGCGAGGCATACAGGCTTATAAGCAAGAAGCACTATGAGATGCACGAAGACATATTCAAGAACATGGTCAAGGAGTACCCCAAGGGCATGGACGTCAAGATAATCGGGAGCACCGTAGAAGACGGCGTAGCGGTCGTGACCATAGAGTACAGGGTAGCCTCGATGTTCAACGATTATTTCATAACGCAGACCGACATAAATCTCGAGATGGACGAGGAGTCGAACAGCTGGAAGATAGACTTCACGGGCGAGACGTACGATGAGACCCCTTCCATGTACGCCTCGTAAGGGATATAGAGGGAAAAGGCCGGACTTTGTGGGCTTTTTAAACACAATCTCATAAATAGACGCGCTGTATAAATTTTAAGGAAGACAGGTGCTGATATGGCGGGACTGACGGACTGGCTTGAGGAAAGAACCGGCTTTAAGAGTTGGAGGGCGAGGAAGAGGGACCTTCCCATCCCGAACCACGTTAACTTCTTTTACTGCTTCGGAGGCATCTCCCTTACGCTGATACTCCTGCAGCTCCTGAGCGGCTTCTTCATGATGTTCTTCTACGTGGCGAGGCCGGAGAACGCGTTCGAGAGCGTAATCTATATGACCAACGAGGTGCCGCTCGGTTCGTTCACGAGGAGCCTGCACCGCTGGGTGGCCACGCTGCTCATGGCCACTCTCCTGACACACCTCTTCTCGGTATTCTACAACAAGGCATTCAGAAAGCCCAGGGAGCTCAACTGGCTCTCCGGGGTGATGATGCTCCTCGTCGTGACGCTCTTCCTCATCACCGGTACCATCCTCCCCTGGGACTGGAGGGGCTACTGGACGCTCGTTATCTGGACCGACTACATAGGGACCTGGCCCATTATCGGGGAGGCCCTGAAGGGCCCCATACTCGAGGCGTTTACCGTAGGCAGGAGCTACGCCATACACGTGTGGCTGCTTCCGTTTATAACTATCGTAGTGCTGGCCTTCCACTTCAGGATGGTGAAGCGCCACGGCATATCAGGCCCGCTTTAAGGGGCAGATACCGGGAGGTTTGGGAATGGGAAGAATGGGAATAAAGGAAATAATGGAAATAAAGGAAATAAAGTTCTTGCATGTGTGCGCGGTCGTAACCGTCCTTACAGGCGTCTTTTTCGGCCTCCCCGTCCTTGCGGAGGAAAACCCCGTGGATAT
The DNA here is from genome assembly GCA_036482575.1 of Thermodesulfobacteriota bacterium. Taxonomy (NCBI): domain Bacteria; kingdom Pseudomonadati; phylum Thermodesulfobacteriota; species Thermodesulfobacteriota bacterium. The sequence goes on along the minus strand of JAZGJJ010000114.1, from coordinate 6,533 downwards.
GAGTGAGAAGGACGCCAAGGCCGTAAGCCGGGGTGTCTGGGGGGGTGACATGCAGTCCGGGGCCGGCAACTTCCAGGGAAACTGCGTACCCTGCCACGGCTTCGAGGGAAAGGGCGACGGCCCGCTTGCCGAGAGTTTCGAGGTAAAACCCCGCAACCTTACGGACAAGTCCATTATCGGGAAACGCACCGACGAGTTCCTCTTCAACCTCATAAAGAAAGGCGGCAAGTCCGCCGGCCTTTCGGAGAACATGCCGGACTGGGGCACCTCTTTCAGCGATACCGAGATACAGAATCTCGTAACATACATAAGGAAAGATCTGTGCAAGTGCGAGTTCAAGGGGGGTAACTGAGGTGGCTGAAGAAGAGGGGGCAACCGGGGTGCCTGAAGAAGAGGGGGTAACCGGGGCGGCTGAAGAAACGGGGGTAACCGGGGTGCCTGAAGAGGAGAAGGTGAACGACCCCAGGTACGCGCCGCCGTATCCCCAGGAGTTCCATAAGTACTGGCCGCGCCACTTCGTAAAGGGCCTCCTTGTGGCGGGCGGGGTCGTGCTTATCGCGATGACGCTGGCCTTCTTCTTCCGCGTGCCCGTGGACTTCAACATGGCCTTACCGGACGAGGGCATGTACGTGCCCTCCCCGGAGTGGTACTTCTTCCTGCTTCTCCAGCCGTTCTGGTACCTTACGGGCGATTCGGTCAAGTGGCTCTCTCTCGGCACTTTTTTCATCCCGGCCCTGGTCCTTACGTTCCTTGTGCTCGTGCCCTTTATATTCAAGAAAGGGGGACGGCTCGCGGACAGGGGGGGTGTCTGGAAGGGCGTTAATATAGCCCTTTCTGTCCTGGTCTACGGTATATTCGTCTACAGCCTCTACAGGGCCGACTTTTCCACCCTGGGAGAGGATGGCGAGACGTCCGGTACGATCGCCGTCGTAGCCGCGCTCATTCTCCTGGCGGCGGTGTTCGTAGTCCCGCAGGCGATCAGGCTCAAGAAGGGGGTTTTGAAGTGGGCTCTCGCCGTCTCTCTTCCGGTGGGGATCTTCTGCCTGCTCTTGCAGGGCATTTACGCGAGCGGCTACGCGGCCAAGGGCAACGGCTGCATCGCCTGCCACACCCCGGCTTACGGGCTGAGACAGTACCTGCCGCCCATGGACGTCGGCGAGTACTACAGGGTCGAGAGGCAGAGGCAGATAGATGTCGGTAAGTTCAGGGCGGGCAAGGTCGATACCGAAGGCCAGGCCGCCATAGGCGGGGCGGCCCAGTCCTACAAGGACGCCAACTGGCAGCTGCGCCACTACTACGAACCTACCTTTACATGGTGACATTCTCTTGTTAAGAACCCCGTTTTACGGCATATTCCACCTCACGATGAGGGCGCGCCTGGTGATGAGGGCGTGTTTGATATCGGCGGCCATAGTGCTGGTCCTCCACCTCCCCGGTGCGTCCGCATCCGACGGTGGTGTGGCCGGTGCGACAATGGAAGGCTACCCCCTGCCTACTCCCTTCAGCCACCCCCTGGGCATAGTCTCGGACGGCGAGGGACGTATCTGGTTCACCGAGCAGAGTACGCACAGGATAGGGCTCTTCGACCCGGAAAAAGAGGAGTTTACGGAGTTCGACCTGCCCGCTGGCGCGAGCCCGGCGGACATAACCGCGGCCCCGGACGGGACGATCTGGTTCACGCTCGTCTCCTCCGCGGTGAACTCCATAGGGCGCATATCTCCGGCCTCCGGCAAGACGGAGACCTTCAAGGTCCCAACCCCCGCGGCCGAGCCGTATAAGATCGCCGTGGCCCCGGACGGCGCGGTATGGTTTACCGAGAGGAACGCCAATAAGATCGGGCGCTTCAAGGAGGGGAAGTTCGAGGAGTACGCCGTCATCACCCCGGACAGCCAGCCTAACGGTATAAGCGTGGATTCGAACGGGGTCGTCTGGTTCGCCGAATCCGTTGGCAATAAGATCGGAAAGCTCGACCTGGCCGCCGGCTCGATGACCGAATACCTCATCCAGCACCCCTTTGTGAACCCCGCGGACCTTATCGTCGACAGCGACGACCGCGTGTGGTTCGTCGAGATGAACGGCAATAAGATCGGTATGTTAGACCCGGCCACCGGGGAGTTCAACGAGGCGACCATCCCCAAGGTGTCCTCTGTGCCGGTGGCCCTTGCCGTGGGTGCCGACGGCCTTATCTGGTTTGTGGAGAACAGGGGGAACAAGGTGGGCAGCTTCGACCCCCGGAGCGCGACCTTCAGGGAGTACGATATCCCCACCCCCAGGAGCCTCCCGAGCGGCATAGCCGTAGACCCTCGCGGCAGGGTCTGGCTTACCGAGTCCGACAGGGACGCCAACAGTATCTTGATGCTCGTCCCGGCAGTCGAAGAGACGACCCTGGAGGAGCCCCCGGCAGAGGATACCGGCCCGGCGATGGTGGATACTCCTCCCCCTGCGGAGGAGGCTAAGGGCGGCGAGGGCGGAGGGGGCGGAGGCTCGGGCAAGGCGGCGGCCGCAATCGTGGTTTTCGTTCTATTCGCGGCGGCTTTGTGGTATATTATCCGCAGGACACAGAAGTAGGCTGATATGAGAAACCTTCCGCTAATTACGCTATTCATACTGACATTCGCGGTCCCTTCCTTCGCGGGCTCCGGCGTGGAGTTGCATCCGGCCCCAAGCCCCCGCTCCTTCCCGGTTGCCGTGGCGGAGGACCCATCGGGCAACGTCTGGTTCCTGGAGGCCAGGGCCAACAAGCTCGTGCGCTTCCAGCCTTCAATTTCGGTCTTCAAAGAGTTCGAAATTCCCACATCCTCGAGCGTGCCGATAGACCTGGCCATAGGTCCGGACGGCAGGATCTGGTTCGTCGAGCAGGACGCGAACCAGATAGGCTCTTTTGACCCGAAAACGGGCGAGTTCGAGGAGGTCGAGATACCCACACCCAAATCCCAGGCCTATAAGATAGCAATCGACGGACATGGCAGGGTCTGGTTTACCGAGTTCATGGCGAATAAGATAGGCATGCTCGACCCCAAGACCTCTAAAATAAAGGAATTTTCCATCCCCACCAAGCAGAGCCAGCCCGTAGGGATCGTGGCCCTGGACTCGGGGGAGGTCTGGTTCGTGGAGTCGCAGGCGAATAAGATTGCGCGCCTGGAGCCGGAAACCGGGAAGATAACCGAGATTACCATCTCGCCGCCCTTTGCCATACCAGGGGAGCTCGTGGCCGACGGAGACGGCTACCTGTGGTTCGGGGCAAGGAATAGCCATAAGATAGTCCGCTTTGACCTGGAGAAAGGGGTTAAGGGGGCGAAGGGGAGTTTTAAGGAGTTCGATATGCCCGGGAAAAGGGTCCCCGAAGGGTTGGCAATCGACCGGAAGGGAATGCTCTGGTACTGTGATTCGCTGGGGGGGAGGATAGGGAGGTTCGACACGAAGAGCAAGAGCTTTCTTGAGATAGACCTTCCCAAGGCCTCGGGAAAGCCCGTGGACATAGCCGCGGGCGGGTCGGGGCTCGTCTGGTTTACGGAGGTCGCCAAGCATAATCTCGGGATGGTCGATACCGCAAAGCTCATTTCGGGCGGCGGCGGGAAGGCCGGGCTCTCGATCAAGCTGGCCCCTTCGGAACAGGCGCTTTTGAGCGGGAAGTAGCCCCGCTTCCGGGCCAATGCGGGGGCGGCTTTGCGGGGGCTCGGCGGGGACGGAGATAAGTATTCCGGCGGGGGAAACAAAGTCCTTGACAAAGCCCCGTCGCTGGGTTATACATGCGGGGTAAATCACAGCATATTGCAAGGAGGTATTTGATGACTTTTAAGCTTTCACGGTTACTCTCTTTCTCTGTACTGGCGCTCTTTGTAGGCTTTGCCGCCACGGCTAACGCGGGTGGGGGCAAGGCGATATTCGACGCGAAGAAGTGCGGTGGCTGCCACCAGACCAAGGGCCCGGCCAAGGAAAAGACCATAAAGGACATGCTGAAGAAGAAGGGTCCGGAACTCTGGTACGTGGGCAGCAAGTTGCAGGAGGAGTTCTTGAAGGGCTGGCTCCAGGATCCAAAGCCCATAAGGCCCATGGCCTTCTACTCGCTCACCAAGAAGAACCCCGGAGACCACCCCAAGCTTTCGGCCAAGGACGCCGGCGAGGTTACCGAATACCTCATGAGCCTCAAGTCCAAGGACGTCAAGGCCGGGGCCATCAAGCCCAAGAAGAACATCAAGGGCAAGCTGGTCTTCAAGAAGAAGCAGGGGTGCTACGGCTGCCATCTGAGCAAGAAGGGGAAGAAGATAACCGGCGGGATGACCGGCCCGACCCTTGTCGGCGCAAGCAAGAGGCTCAACCCCGACTGGATATACGCCTACATGACGAACCCCAAGGTCTTCAAGCCGGTCAAGGACATGCCCGTATACGTAGGGGTGCTGAACGATACGGACATGAAGAATGTCTCCGAATACGTGAGCAACCTTCCGTAGGGACGTTGTTGGAAAGTGGAAAACAGGAAAATAACGGTCGAAAGGAGCGGATAACGCAGGATGGATAAAAAGTTTATATACGCGGCAGCCTTGCTGGTTTTTTCCTTTACGGTGGTCATTTCGGGCTACTCCGCCGCGCTGGCCGACGTAAAAGAGAACTACAGGTTCTACTGTTCCCAGTGCCACGGCCTTGAGGGCAAGGGGGACGGTCCGAACGCCACCAAGAGCCAGCCCGTAAGCCCCAGGAACCACACCGACCCGAAAGAGATGGGCAAGCTGACCGACGAGGACATAATAAACGTCATAACCGGCGGCGGCAAGGCGACGAGCAAATCCACGATGATGCCGCCTTTCGGAAAGACGCTTACGGAAAAGGAGATAGCCGAACTCAAGGATCACCTGAGAGGACTTTGCAAGTGTAAGGGACCGTAATATCGGTCATAGTAGTGGTAAAGACAGTAGCGGATAGCGGATAGCGGATGAACTGTCAGCAAAAAATTAAGGAGGTACATAGAAATGAGGGCTAAGGTTTTGGCGTTACTGATGGCCTTTAGCTTTGTTGCCACGGCTTCCGTGGTCCTTGCTGCGGAGAAGAGGTGTTCGGCGGGCGGAAAGAAGGTTGTCTGCCCGACCCGTACGCAGCAGGAGCTGGAAAAGGCCGCGGAAAAGTTCGAGAAAGAGGCCATGGACATGATGAACGGCGCTGCCGGCACCACTTACGGCATAACCGGCTTCGACTACCTTACGGGTATCGGCAAGAGGGCGTCCAAGGGCAAGGCCGGCAAGGCCACGCTTAAGTCGGGCGACAGCGGCTACGGCAGATCCACGGGTAAGACCGAGCTCTGGGACAGGGCAAAGAAGCCTGCTGAGGGCGAGGCCATCTACAACCAGTGGACCAACAACTGGTCTCCGGCCTTTAAGGAGACCCTCGTGCAGGGCGCAAGCCCCAACGAGGGCAAACAGTGGTACTACATGTACTGCATAGCTTGCCACGGCTGGCTGCTTGAGGGAGACGGGCCTAACGCGATAATGCTCGACCCGTACCCGAGGGACCTGACCGCCGGCAAGAAGTACATGAACAAGAAAACCAACGTAGATCTCTTTACGGTCATAAAGGGCGGCGGCGCGGCCGTCGACCTCTCGGAGGCCATGCCGGCGTGGGGCAACCTGCTCCAGGACCAGGACATATGGAACGTCATAGCCTGGATAAGGGCCAACGCCGACCGTAAGGCGCCGAAGACCCTGCAGGAGTACCTTAACCCGAAGTCGAGCTACAAGCCCGCTGCTAACGCTGTAACTCCGCTCAACGCGTCCAAGGACGAGGCGTTCATGGAAGCGCAGGAGCTTATAGAGGAAGGCGGTATGGTAGCGGGCCGTGGTGGAGGTCTTAAGGGTGGCGGCTTCGTTGAAGGTGGACTCCGCAAGCGTCCGGAGGATACCAAAGTACAGGGTTACTAATAGGTCTTGACGCGGTAGTTTCTTCTCGGGGCACGGCCTTGGCGGAACCAGGGCCGTGCCCTATTTTTATATGAAAGTGAAAAGGGCAATACCGTATATAGCGCTTGCTTTTGTAGCCGTACTTGCCGTGTCGTCATACCTCGGCCGGGACTATGCCCTTGGCTGGCTCAAGGCCGCGGGCCATATGGAGTATACGCTGGAGGAGGCTCAGGAACTCGCCTACACCAAGTGTACCCAGTGCCACAGCGCCGAGAATATCACCAAATACTGTTTCAGATGCGGCCCCCCCTTCATAGTGGTCGTCCACAACATGAAGAGGCTCATAGCCGTGGAGAAGGCCGGGGGCAAGAAGGCCCTGGAGGGGCTGACCGACGCCCAGGCCGTCACCATAGCGCAGGTCTGGAACGCGCTCGTGGGCAACTGGGAGGACACCTGGAGGAAGCAGGACATAGTAAAGCTCCTCGATGGCGACCAGGCGCTCATAGATCTCGCGGACGTGCCCATAAGTGAGAGGAGTATAGAGACGCGGCTCTCGGAGAAGACCGCGCCGGGGGTGTACAAGCGGGAGGACGGGCCGGTTGCCCCCTCCCCCCTCCCCACGGCCCCCACGGCCCCCACGCCCCC
>JAZGJJ010000113.1 GCA_036482575.1 Thermodesulfobacteriota bacterium | reverse complement strand
GTATACAACTCCTGCGTGCTCGTCGGCCCGGGCGGGTTTATAGGGCTGTACAGGAAGGGTCATCTTTTCTGGAACGAGGCCATGTGGTTCACGCCGGGCGATACGCCGCTGGCGGTATACGATATCGGCAAGGCGAGGGTCGGGCTTATGATCTGCTTCGACTGGCTCTTCCCCGAGGCCGCGAGGAGGCTCGCGCTCGACGGCGCGGACATAATCTGCCACCCCTCGAACCTGGTGCTCCCCCACTGCCCCGCGGCCATGATTACGAGGTGTCTGGAGAACCGAGTCTTCGCCATAACCGCCAACCGGGTGGGGTGCGAGCAGAGGCGCAGAGGGGCAAAGCTCCGCTTCCGGGGCCAGAGTCAGGTCGTGGCGCCGGACGGGAAGATCTTATACCGCGCTTCGGAGACCAGGGAGGCAATGAGCCTCGTCGAGATAAACCCCCGGAAGGCGCGCAATAAACGGATGACCCCGAAGAACGATATTTTCAAGGACAGGCGGGAGGATCTGTACTGACGCGCCGCAATACCGAAAGGCAGCCGTATGGACAGGGGCCTTAAGGTCATATTCGTTCTTTCGTTCCTTTTCTGGGCTGCGGTCGCGGCCGCGGCCTACTATGCCTACAGGTTTGTGGACGGCGATATTGCGAACCTCCCCTTCAAGTTGGAGTCGGCCTTCATGTCCTACGAGTCCGTCCAGACCTCGCCCGCAGGTCTCAGCCCGGACAGGAGGAGGTTCGTCTTCGTATTTTCAAAGAAGGAGCAGTTCGAGGAGGCCGAGGGGGCCGTGCTTATGTTGGACCTGGTTGGCGGGAGCGTCGTACGCCTGGCGGAGGGCGATTATATGGGGGACCCGCTCTGGATCGACGACGATACGGTGGTGTTCCGGTCCTTCTCCCCCTTCTCCCCCTCCCCCCCCTCCCCGGATGAACTGGTGAGCTTCGATACGAAGACGATGAGCAGGACCGTCTTAAAGGTTGCTGCGGAGGAGAGTCGGTACTTCCGGGGATTTAACTATACCGCCGTGCCGGGAGAAGGGAAGATAGTCTTTGAGAGCTTCGACTATTCCGAGTCCGATGAGGAAGAGGGCGGCGACGACGGCGACGACGGCGGCGAGTATGAGGACGGCGAGTATGACTACGAGGAGTACAGTTCCGGGCTGTACGTGTTCGACGTGGAGACGGGCGGCGAGGTCGAGATATGGCAGGCGTTGGGCGACTCCGGCGACCTTGCCTGGCGGCTGTCGCCTGCGGGCGACGAGGTGGCGATACTCGACGGGGGCGCCATACACGCCTTGAGCCTCGCCTCCGGCAAGAGCCGGGTGCTGATCAATAGAGAAAATGGGGGAGACAGCGGGGAAGACGATGGTGGGACCGATATAGTGGCCTTCGACTACGCCCCGCCGTTACTCGTATTCTTGAGGAGAACCTATGGTGATGAAGGGGGCGGCGAAGGCGGTATCGTGGAAGAAGAGCTTACGGAAGATGACGGCGAAGACGAAGGCGAGGAAGAAAGTAAAGACAGGGACACCATCTGGATTAAAAATCTGGAGGACGGCACCGAAAAGATGGTCGTGGAGAGCAAGGGGTGCGGCGACCTCAGGTGGTCGCCCGGCAGGGGCCATATAGCCTATACGAAGGAGTGCGGAAGAGAGAGTTGGGTATACGACGTGGGGAACGGGACCAACGTGAGGATAGGCGACGGCGGCACGGCGCTCTGGCTGAGCGACGAGGAGCTTTTGGTGAATAAGGGCGGCTCGGAGCTCTGGAGGGTCTCACGCGACGGTACTAAAAATGAACAGCTCTTTCCAGTTCCTAATCCATAAATGACCACACCACTTACCGACATCCACATCCACGCCCCGCCGTTCGAGGGTCCTGGCGGGCCGGAGATACTAAGGCCCACGCCGCTGGAAAACCTCTTTAGCGCCTACCTTAAGAGAAGGCTCGGCATAAGCTCCACCGACCCGGACCCGAACGGGACATACCTGAAAAATCTCGCCCGCGATATACGCAATTCCGAAAGTATAGAGAAAGGCGTGGTGCTCCCGATGGACGGGGTCTACGACGCCAAGGGAGAACTCGATCGGGAGCGGACTCGCTTCATGGTCTCTAGCGACACGGTCTTCGACTCGATAAAGCCCTATCCGGAACTCCTCCCCGGCGCGTCGGTAAACCCCCTTAGGAAAGACGCAATAGATGATCTCGAAAGGTGCGCGGAACGCGGCGCCGTACTCGTAAAGGTTCTCCCCAACACCCAGGGCTTCGACCCCTCGGACAAGAGCCTGAAACCCTTTTGGAAGAAGATGGCCGATTTGGGTCTGCCGCTCCTCTCGCATTCTGGCTACGAGTTCGCCCTGCCCGTGGTGGACCAGTCCTTCGGGGACCCGGCGCGCCTCCTGCCCGCGCTCGAAGAGGGCGTTACGGTCGTAGCAGCCCACGGCGGGAGCACCGGCATCCTCGTATATGAAAAGTACACGGACACCGTTAGAGGGCTCCTCCGCGGCCACCCGAACTTCTTCCTCGACCTCTCGGCCACGACACTCCCGACCCGGGCCGGGATGCTCCTCGGACTGCGCGATATGCCGGAAGCAAAGGGGAAACTTCTCTTCGGCTCGGACTACCCGGTCCCGGCGTTTACCTTCCCCTTTATCTTCAGCATGCCGCCGGGCACACTCCTTACCATAAGGGGGGAGAAGAACCTCTTCGACAGGCTTTTCGCCCTCTTCAGCGCTCTCGGCCTTGAGCTGTCCGACGGCCCCTTCGGGCGGCCTGAAGGGTGAGGCGTCCACCGGGGTCGTCCCCCCCGCCGCACCCCCCGGGCTTTTGTATACAGTATACATTTTCCCCTTGACAAAACCGCCCGGTTGTTTTACGTTTCTACTCTCCTTGCCACCCTTAAGCACACCGTAGTGGAGGGGGGGAGGGGGGGAAGCGGGGGGGAAGCGTGGGGGAAGTGGATCTCAGCCGGAACGGAGGGCACCGATGCTCGCTTATTTGGCCGTAGTTATAATGGTGGGGCTGGCCACGGTCATGGCCGTGGGGGCGCTCGTTATGAGCTCCATCTTCAGGCCCAAAAACCCCTACCCGGAGAAGTTATCCCCCTGGGAGTGCGGCATGGAGCCCGTGGGCGAGGCCGACAAGGGGCACTTCAGGGTCCACTTCTTCATAATAGCCATCCTGTTCGTCGTCTTCGACGTCGAGACGCTTTTCCTCTTTCCATGGGCGGTCATGCTCACCGACACAACCATATCAACCCTTATATTCGTGGAGATGTTCATCTTCATAATAGTGCTCGCCGTCGGGCTCGTATACGCCTGGGCCAAGGGGGCCCTCGACTGGATATGAGTGCCAACCCCGCCAACGCCACTAACCCCAGCAACTATGCGAGGTCTTTATGATTACAGACAGGAATAAGCTTGAGGGCGTGGCCCAGTTCACCACCCTCGAGAGCATATTCGAGGTCGTAAGGAATAACCCGGTGGTCAACACCGTCAAGAAGAACCCCGCCGTCGAGTACGTGGCCAACTGGGGCAGGGCTTCGAGCCTCTGGCCCATGACCTTCGGGCTGGCCTGCTGCGCCATAGAGATGATCTCCACCGCCTGCTCCCGCTACGACCTCGACAGGATGGGCATAATCTTCCGTCCCTCCCCGCGCCAGAGCGACGTGATGGTTGTGGCCGGGACCATGACCAAGAAGATAGCGCCGGCCGTAAAGAGGCTCTACGACCAGATGCCCGAGCCCCGCTGGGTGATAGCCCAGGGCGGGTGCGCCTCGGCCGGGGGGCCCTACAACACGTACGCCGTGGTGCAGGGCACCGAGCTCGTCATACCCGTGGACGTCTTTATCCCCGGCTGCCCGCCGAGGCCCGAGGCCCTCATGTACGGCTTCCTCCAGCTCCAGGAGAAGATAAGGAAGGAAAAACCCTTCCTCCTGAAAGAGAGAGGCCTCGAGCCCTGATACCCTTATGAGCGTCGCGGAAGACTCCATACTCGTAAAGAAGATACGGAAGGTATTCGGCTCCGGGATCCTTGAGACCGCTACCTTCAGGGGAGAGGTGACCCACCTCATAAAGAAGGAGGCGCTCCTCGACATATGCGCCTTCTTAAGGAGCGAGGCGGATATAAAGATGAACTTCCTCGCCGACATCGTCGGCGTAGACCGCCATCCGGAAAAGCCGAGGTTCGAGGTCGTCTACCACCTCTGCTCGTTCGAGACGAAGCAGAGGATAAGGCTGAAACTCCGGGTCGAGGAGGGCGAGGCCGCCCCGTCGCTTACGGGCCTCTGGCGCTCGGCCGCCTGCGCCGAGAGGGAGGCCTACGACATGTTCGGCATCGTCTTCGACGGCCACGAGAACCTTCGCCGCATCTACCTGTCCGAGGACTGGGAAGGTTTCCCCTTGAGGAAGGACTACCCGCTTAAGGGCTACAAGGACCGCTATAACCCGTACGGGGAAGATAAGGATTAGCCGGAGGCGTTTTTGTGAGCGATAACGTAAAAACGATCGATAACGAAGAAGAGGTCATAACCACGCGCGAGATGACCCTCTCGCTCGGGCCGCAGCACCCCTCGGCCCACGGCGTCCTGCACCTGATCGTCGATATGCAGGGAGAGCGGGTCGTAAGGGCCGAGCCCGATATCGGCTACCTCCACAGGGGTACCGAGAAGATAGCGGAAAACCTCTTCTACCCGCAGTTCATCCCCTACACCGACAGGCTCGACTACATGTGCGGCATGAGCAACAACCTCGCCTACGTACAGGCGGTGGAAAAACTCCTCGACATAGAGATCCCGGACAGGGGCAAGTACATAAGGGTCATCACGGCCGAGCTGTCGAGGCTCGCCGGGCACCTCGTCTGCGTCGGGGCCTGGGGCGTGGACCTCGGGGCCATGACCGTGCTCCTCTACGCCTTCAGGGAGAGGGAGATGATACTCGACCTCTTCGAGATAATCTGCGGCGCGCGCATGACCTACAGCTACATGAGGGTCGGGGGTGTGAGGTGGGACGCCACGCCGGAGTTCAAGGAGAAGTGCTCCACGTTCGTAAAACTGCTGCCGAAGAAGATAGACGAGTACGAGAGGCTCCTTACGGGCAACAGGATCTGGATCAAGAGGAACAGGGGCGTGGGTGTGATGTCGGCCGAGGACGCCGTAAGCTTCGGCTTCGGGGGCCCCAACCTCCGCGGCAGCGGCGTGGACTGGGACATGCGGAGAGACGAGCCCTACCTCGTATACGACCGGCTCGACTTCAAGGTGCCGCTCGGTACCGACGGCGACTGCTTCGACCGCTACCAGGTGAGGATAGAGGAGATGCGCCAGTCGGTCCGCATAATAGAGCAGTGCCTCAGGGATATGCCGGAGGGCCCTTTCAACGTCGATAACCCCGAGATAGTGCCTCCGCCGAAGGAGACGATATACGATAATATGGAGGCCCTGATCCATCACTTCAAGTACGTCTCCAGCAGCTTCAAGACGCCGCCGGGAGAGGTCTACTCGGCCATCGAGGCGCCCAAGGGGGAGCTCGGCTTCTACATAGTAAGCGACGGCTCGGAAAAGCCCGCCAGGGTCAAGATAAGGGTGCCGACCTTCGTTAACCTCCAGAGCGTGCACCACATGACCAAGGGCACATACCTCGCCGACGTGGTGGCCATTATCTCCAGCCTGGACCCGGTCTTCGGCGAGTGCGATAAGTAGTGCCGTGATGCGTGTACGTGATGCGTGATGCGGTAAGGACGGAAAGAATATAAAGGGAAAAAAGGGAAAAAAGAGGAAAAATGCTTTCGGAGAAGGTCAAAAAGGAAATAGAGGGGTCGCTTAAGAAGTACCCCACGCCCCGCTCGGCCGTGATGGACGCCCTCCGGGTGGCCCAGGAAGAGCGCGGCCACCTGACGGGCGAGGAGATGCGCGAGATCGCCGGGATACTCGGGATGGAACCGGTCAGGGTGCAGGCAATGGGCGGCTTCTATAGCATGTACAACGTGGAGAAACCCGTTGGCAGGAACCACGTACAGATATGCAGGAATATCTCGTGCTCTCTCCTGGGGGCCGAACACCTGATAAGCCACATGGAAAAACTGTTGGATATAAAAACCGGGGAGACGACGGGGGATAAAAAGTTTACCCTCTCTACGGTCGAGTGCCTGGGCTCGTGCGGCACCGCCCCCATGATGCAGGTAAACGACGACTACCACGAGAACCTCACCGAGGAGAAGATAGAGAAGATCCTGAAGGGCTGCAAGTAGAGCCCCCGGCGAAAAACAATGGATAAGATACTCCTATGTAACATAGACAAGCCCGACTCCCACCTGATCGATACCTATATAAAGGGCGGCGGCTATAAGTCTCTCAAGAAGGCGCTTAAGATGAAGCCCGAGAACATCGTGCAGACGGTGAAGGACTCGGGCCTCCGGGGCAGGGGCGGCGCCGGTTTCCCGGCCGGGCTCAAGTGGAGCTTTATCCCCAAGGACCCCACGCTCCGGAAGTACCTCTGCTGCAACGCCGACGAGGGCGAGCCGGGCACCTTCAAGGACAGGGCGATAATAGACAAGGACCCGCACCTCCTTCTGGAGGGCATGATAATAACGAGCCATGCCATCGGCGCGGCCGACGCCTACATATACATCCGGGGCGAGTTCGCCTTCGGCGCCAAAAGGCTCGATGAGGCCATAACCGAGGCCTACGAAAAAGGTTTCCTCGGCAAAGACATACTCGGGAGCGGTTTTTCGCTCGACATATACGTCCACCGCGGCTTCGGGGCCTACATATGCGGCGAGGAGACCGCGCTGATCGAGTCCATAGAGGGTTTTCGGGGCCAGCCCCGGAAAAAGCCGCCCTTCCCGGCGCTCGCGGGACTCTACGCCAAGCCGACCGTCATAAACAACGTCGAGACCCTGGCCTGCGTCCCCGCCATTATTGAGCGGGGGGTGGAGTGGTTCAAGTCCATGGGGCCGGAGAAGAGCCCGGGGCCCAAGATATTCGGCGTCAGCGGACACGTGAAGAAGCCCGGCCTCTACGAACTGCCCATGGGCACCCCCTTGAGGGAGATAGTCTACGAACACGCCGGGGGCATAAAGGACGACAGGAAGCTCAAGGCCGTCATCCCCGGAGGGGTGAGCGCCCCGATGCTTACCGAGAAGGACCTCGATACCCCGATGGACTTCGACTCTCTGGCGGCGAAGAAGAGCATGCTCGGCTCGGGAGCGGTCATAGTCATGGACGAGACCACGTGCATGGTCAAGGTCTCGTACATAATAAGCCGCTTCTTCAGCCACGAGTCCTGCGGCAAGTGCACGCCGTGCAGGGAGGGTATGCACTGGACGACGAACGTGCTGAAGCGCCTCGAAGAAGGAGACGGCAGGCCCGGAGACGTCGAGCTCCTCGAAAGTCTCTGTACGAACATATTCGGCAGGACCTTCTGTCCGCTCGGCGACGGCGCGGTAATGGCCTTGAGGGGGGCCATGAGCAACTTCAAGGAAGAGTTCGACTACCACGAGAAGCACAAGAAGTGCCAGGTGTCGTAATCCGGTCTCCTAATCTGGTGTTATAATTATGGTAACTCTCAAGATAAACGATAAAGAGGTAACGGTCGAGGACGGCACGCTCATCCTCGACGCGGCCAAAGAGGTGGGCGTCGAGATACCCACCTTCTGCTACCAGGCCAACCTCTCGGGGCTCGGCTCCTGCAGGATGTGCCTGGTGGAGATAGAGGGGCAGAGGAAGCTCCAGCCGTCCTGCGTGACGCCCGTCATGGCGGAGATGAGCGTAAAGACCGATTCGGAGACGGTCACCTCGGCGAGGGCGTCGATGTTCGAGTTCCTCCTTTCGAACCACGCCATGGACTGCCCGGTCTGCGATAAGGGCGGCGAGTGCGAGCTGCAGGACATGGTCTACAAGCACGGCCCCAAGAAGGGCAGACACTCGGAGAGCAAGGTCCGCTACCACGACAAGGACTATGCCCTGAGCCCCGTCATCATGAAGAACTCGAACCGCTGCGTGCAGTGCATGAGGTGCGTCAGGGTATGCCACGAGGTCGTCGGCAAGGGCGTGCTCGACGCCATAGGCAGGGGCGCCCACCAGGAGGAGACGAGCTTCCTCAGGACCTTCCTCGACTGCGACCACGACGGCATGTGCATAGAGGTCTGCCCGGTGGGTTGCTTCATGAGGCGTCCCTACAGGTACAAGGCGCGGCCCTGGGACCTGAAGGGTGCCAAGACGGTCTGCCCTTACTGCGCCACGGGCTGCAGGACGACGATCGAGGAGAGGGACGGGGTGGTGCTCCGCTCCATAGCAAGGCCCGACGACGGCTTTAACGGGAAGATGCTCTGCGCCAGGGGGCGCTTCGGGTACGAGATAGTAAACAGCGCGGAGAGGCTTACCACCCCGCTCTTGAAGAAAAACGGGGTGCATGAGGAGGTCTCCTGGGACGAGGCCGTCTCCGCCATAACCGAACGGCTCGGCAACTCCAAGGACGGCGGGAAGACCGGCGGTATAGCCTCGGCGAGGCTCACGAACGAGGAGCTCTACACCTTCCAGAAACTCATGCGCACGGTCGTCGGCACCGGCAACATCGATTCCGGCTCCAGGTGGGACCCCGCCGTTGCCGCCGCCTTCGCCTCGGCAACGGGCATTACCTCCGAGGGCACCTCCGTCTACGACGCGGCCGACTCGGGCACGGTGTTTGTCATAGGCGGCCAGCTCTCCGAAGAAAACCCGGTAACCGACTATATAATAAGGTACAGGTCCGGCATGAAGAGGACCAGCGTCATAATCGCCTCTCCCCGGGCCATGAAGCTCGACAGCTCGGCCCGCCTTACCTTGAGGCACGCGCCCGCCGGAGCCGGGCCGCTCATGAAGGCACTTGCCGCCGTGATCTCCGGGGCGGGGAAGGCGTCAGGTAAAGAAGTCTCAGGGGTGAGTACAGCCGACATCAAGGCCGCGGCCGGGGTGATGAAGGTCTCGGAGTCGGTGGCCATAATGGTGGGGACCGACCTCCTGAGGTATCGCGAAGGGATAGGCGAGCTTACGCTCCTTATCGACACGCTCAAAAAGGCGGGGAAAGAGGTGCGCGTAATGCCGCTCCTCGACAGGGCCAACCAGAGGGGGGCGTGGGACATGGGCGTGCACCCCGGCTTCGGCCCGGGCTACGGGGCCGTGGATAAAGGCGGGCTCGGCTGCGACGCCATGCTCGAGGCCGCGGCAAAGGGAGAGCTCGAAAACATGTACATAGCCGGCGAGGACGTGGTCGGCAGCTATCCGGACGCCGGGTTTGCGAAAGAGGCCATAGGGAAACTAAAATTCCTCGTGGTGCAGGATATCTTCCTTACCGAGACAGCGAAGATGGCGGACGTCGTCCTGCCCGGTGCGTCCTATGCCGAGAAAGACGGCACCTTTACCAACCAGGAGGGCAGGGTACAGCCCGTATCCGCGCTCCTTCCGCCGCCCGGAAAGGCGAAGAGAGACCTTGAGATAATGGCAATGGTCGGCTCGGCACTGGACCCGTCGGGGAAGGTTTTTTCCTCTTCCATTTCCACTTCCGCGTCCGCCGTATTCGAGGAGATAAGCGCGGGGGTGGCGGCCTACTCAGGCGTGGAGCCCTCAGGCGGAGATAACGGCAACGCGTTTGTGAAGGCCGGTGCTGGGCTTAAGGGCCCCGGCGACTTTAAGGCCGGGGCTACCGGCGGCAAGCCGAAGGGTCTGGCGCTCATGACAGGGAACCACCTCTTCCATTCCGGGAGGCTTTCGATGA
The DNA here is from genome assembly GCA_036482575.1 of Thermodesulfobacteriota bacterium. Lineage (NCBI taxonomy): Bacteria > Pseudomonadati > Thermodesulfobacteriota > Thermodesulfobacteriota bacterium. The sequence goes on along the minus strand of JAZGJJ010000113.1, from coordinate 1,448 downwards.
GGGCCGGGATACTTAAGGGGCTCATGGAGGAGCCCGTGGTCGAGATAAGCGAGAAGGACGCCGAGAGGCTCGGCCTTAACGGGGGAGACAGGGTAAAAGTAAAGGGCGGCTCCTTCGAGGCGGAGCTCACGCTCAGGACGAAAGAGGGCTCTTTCGAAGGCGTGGCCTTCATAGCGGAGAACTTCGAGGCGGCGCCGGCTAACGGGTTCTTCAAGAGGGGCGAAACCCTTCCGGACGTAACGATAACGCGGGTCGAGGGCTGAGCGCGGCCGATATTTTTGCAATGAAGGAGGTGACAGGCAATGGTTGATCCTAATACACTGAGGCACATACCCTTTTTCGCGGACCTTTCCGACGAGGAGCGCGCGACGGTAGCGGAGATAATCGAGGAAGAGGAGTTTAAAGTCGGCGATACCATCTTCAAAGAGAGCGAAGGCGGCCAGTCACTCTATATAATAAGGAGGGGTGAGGTAAAGGCCTGCAAGATGGCCCCGGACGGAGAGCTCCTTACCCTTACGGTCATGAAGGACGGGGAGATATTCGGCGAGATGAGCTTCCTCGACGGCAGGCCCCGGTCGGCCACGATCGTGGCCATATCCGACATCGAGGCCTACGTGATGGACAGGGGTAAGTTCGAAGGGCTCGTCGACGGGCACCCGAGGATTATCTATAAGCTTATGAAGAACATCGTCTTCACCATACACTCGATAGTGCGTGGGATGAATACGCGCTACATGGAGATGGTCAACTACATGTGGGGGAGGAAGCGTTAGTTGCCGGACACAGCAACCATAATGGAGGTCGTCCTTATAGGGGTTAAGGTCGTGGTCGTGACCATGGTCCTCTTCTCCCTGCCCCTTCCGCTTACCTGGGTCGAGAGGAAGGTCGCAGGGCACATACAGGCCCGGCTCGGCCCCTACCGGGTGGGCCCGCACGGGTTGCTCCAGCCCTTTGCCGACGCGGTGAAGATGCTCTTGAAGGAGGACATCGTCCCGTATAAGGCGGACAGGGTGCTCTTCAAGCTCGCCCCGCTGATCGCCCTCGTTCCGGCAATGGCGGTTTTCGTGGCCGTACCGTTCGGGGAGAGCTGGACCGTACCCTTCACAGGTAAAGAGGTCACGCTCTACATCGCCGACATGAACGTCGGGGTCCTCTATATACTGGCCATATCAGGACTCACGGTCTACGGCATAATCTTCGGCGGCTGGGCCTCGAACAGCAAGTACTCCGTGCTGGGGGGGCTCAGGAGCGCCGCTCAGATGATAAGCTACGAGGTCGCGCTCACCTTCGCCTGCGTAGGGGTGGTGATGATGACGAACTCGCTTAGCCTGGTCGAGATAGTAAGGGCCCAGTCCGGGGGGCTCCTTAACTGGAACGTCTTTTACCTGCCCATGGGGGTGCCGGTGGGGCCGGTGTGGTTCATCATATTCTTCATCGCCGGGCTCGCC